>RPPU01000045.1 GCA_003819975.1 Desulfobacteraceae bacterium | reverse complement strand
GTAGGAGACACGCCCGGGATACGGAGAAAGGTGAAGAGATTTTCCTTTTCAGGTCCGCTGAGAAAGATTCGTAAGGTTTCAGCCGGCTTAAAATTGAGCGGCTGTTTACAAATCAATTTGAGCATATTGAGAAAACGCTTCTCAACACGTTTTGCGCGTCGAGCGTTGTTGGCTATAGTTGTGAAATTATAAGATTCTATTAAGTTGAAGGCAGTTGAAGAGGTTGTCTCTTTAGCCGCCTTCTGCTTTTTTAGGGGGGGCGGGTGAGAAGGATCTGGTGGCCGCATTCGAGTTTTATTGTCGGATGGTCAGGGACTCGGAGGGAAACCGCAATCGGACAGGTGCAAAAGCTTGGCCGGATGCAACCGGCCATGAGTATAGTCATAGCCGGGAGTGCTGATCGGAAGGGAAATGAATTAAATCTTTCATTCAACCCTTTTATCATTTTACGGATCTCACTTCGTTCCCGTTTTTATTTCCACCAGCCGATTGAGTTCTCCGATGGCTTGTTTCATCTCCTCTATGCCCCGCGCCTGGTCGGCGGAGCCGGAGGCGATCCGGCTCATGAGTTCAACCACCTTACCGACTGTCTCAGAGACCTGGGTGATCTCCGCGCCGGTGCGGGTAACGAGTTGCGCACCGTTCCCGATCCCTTTTACCGTGTTTTCGATAAGGGCTTCGGTATTTTTGGCCGACTCGGCCGAGCGCAGGGCCAGGTTGCGGACTTCTCCGGCCACAACCGCGAATCCGGCGCCGGTTTTTCCTGCCCGGGCCGCTTCCACGGCGGCGTTCAGGGCCAGCAGATTGGTCTGAAAGGCGATGCCGTCAATGGTCTTGACGATTTTCGAGGTTGCCCGGCTCGCCTCGGAGATCTCCAGCATGGAACCGGTCAGTTGGGTCATGGATTGGTTGGCTTGGCGGACTACTTCTTCCGATTGTTTCATCAACCCGTTGGCCTCATCGGCCGATTCGGCATTGCCTTTGGTCCGGCCGGCAATCTCTTCCGCGGTCCGGGCCAGTTGATGGGCGCTTTGTTGAACCTTTTGAAAAACTTTTTCCAGGTTCTCGGCCATTTTTTCCGAATGAGCCTGAGATTGCCTTTCTTTTTCCAGAGCAATGCGCTGTTTCTGAAGCGCCTTTTGCTGCAAGGAGTAGGAGAATTTCAGGCCGCGTTCGTTGAAGAACAGCGAGATGAATATGGCGAGGATGGGACCGAAGGCATTGGCCATCCGGGTCTCCAGCAATTGCGGTTCGGTGAGCGCAATGGCGGGCAGGGACACGCCTTTCAGATGAATCACGGCAAAGGCGACAAACTCCAGCAACATGATTACCGACCAAAAGATCATGCTGCGGAATCCAATGAAGACGGCCGCAAAAACCGGGAGGACCAGGTTCCAGGCGAGCGCCGAAGAGGTCAGGCCGCCCGTATAAACGGGCAAAATCATAAAGTGCCAGGCCAGGGCGGCCAAGAGACCATTGCCCGTTAGGCCCGGGGAACCGGTCAATCGCAACGTAATCGGGCCGAGGATGCAGACCACGCCCATGACAATGATCATGCTGAGGGTCAGTTCTGGGGAACCGATCTTGTGCCACTTGTAGATATTAGGCAGAAAGAAAAAAACGGCCACGAACATGAAGGTTACGAGTTGTTTGGCCTGCCGGTATTGGCTGGGGTCTTTTTTTAGATCATCCGGGATGATCCAGTCGATGCATTTGGTCAGCATAGGTCCCCTCTCCCCCTTGAAGACGCATTTATCCCAAAATCAAGGAGTCGCATGAAAATGTCGTTTGAGGCCCGGCCTCACAGGATATCTATGGAAGGTTATGGAATTCCCACTCTTTTATCGGCAGTCTGCGGTAAAAACTTGAATCGTTTGGAGTTCTTTGCGGCGAGAAGGGGCAGCCCTTTATTTAAGGGAGGCAGTTGGTTGGGTTGGCTTGATTTTTGACGGAAAAGCCGCTGAAGAGATGATTTTTCCGCAGCGGCTTTTCCGTTTTTGAACAGGGTTATTTTTTAGCGACCAATTTACGCACGGCGTCAAGTTGCCCGGCGCTGCCGAGTTTGACGTTTTTGTCGGCAATGAACTTGGCGTATTCGGTCATAAAGATTTTGCCGACCGGGCGCAGGTCGAAGTTTTCGGGGTGTTCCAGAAAATGTTCGCGGTGCACGCGGGTCCAGACCAGGCGGCCGTCGGTGTCGATGTTGATCTTGGTCACGCCCAATTCGGCGGCGCGTTTGAACTGAGTGGCGTCCACGCCGCGGGCGCCCTTGAGGTTGCCGCCGGCCTGGTTGATGCGTTTGACTTCTTCCTGGGGCACGGAACTGCTGCCGTGCATGACCAAGGGGAAACCGGGCAGACGTTTCTGAATTTCGGCCAACACGTCGAAATGCAAACCCTGCGAACCGGTGAACTTAAAGGCGCCGTGGCTGGTGCCGATGGCGCAGGCGAGCGAGTCGCAGCCGGAGCGTTCCACGAATTCCTTGGCCTGGGCCGGATCGGTCAGCTTGGCATTGGCCTCGTCGACCTTGACGTGTTCCTCGACTCCGCCCAGTTGGCCCAGTTCGGCTTCGACCACAATGCCCTTGGCATGGGCGGCCTGCACCACGCGGCGGGTGATTTCGATGTTTTTGTCAAACGATTCATGGCTGGCGTCGATCATGACCGAACTGTAGAAGCCGGAGTTGATGCAATCATAGCAGGCTTCTTCGTCGCCGTGGTCCAGGTGCACGGCAAAGACCGCGTCCGGAAACACCTGGTCGGCGCTGCGGATCAAACCTTCCAGCATTAATTTATGGGTATAGGAGCGGGCGCCCTTGCTGATTTGGATGATAAAAGGGGCTTTGCTGTCCAGGTTGCCGCGAAACAGACCCATGGTTTGTTCCAGGTTGTTGATGTTATAGGCGCCGACGACATATTTGCCGTAAGCGGCTTCGAACAATTTTTTGGTGGTGATGATCATAGCGGGACTCCTTTATTTTTTATTTGCAGCGGATGCGACGATCGGGATCGGGCATATCCGTTGCTTGTTTTGGGTAGATTTTCATTTTTAAAAATATACCTGAAAATGCGTTTTTTGCAAACAAAAATTATGTTTTACTCAAGAAAAAGCCTGTTTTCTGCGGTAATACTGACGTGATTTGTTCCGGCTGCCGCATAGGCTCATGCAGCACCAGCGCCGGCTCTGGTTTTTGCTGGTGTCCAGAAACATCCAGTCGCAATGGTCGCGGTTGGCGCATTGTTTGACCTTGGGCAAATCGGCGGAGGTCAGCAGCTCAGCCGCTGATTTCACAATCGGAAAGAGCGGCAAGTCCAGGTCTTGGGAATTTTGATCCCACTCCCATTGGAATCCGTTTTTATCGGGATTGATCCGGAGTTTGGCAAAAACCCTTTTGATTTCCGCGTTCAGAGCCCGGATATCGTCCGGAGCAGGGGTTTTTTGAAAAGCATAGGCTGTAAAAATTCGAAAAAGGGTTTCGCGTAAAACCACGGCCCGGTTGAGAATCTCAGCAGCCTTGGCCGGATTTTGGATTGCGGCTTGCTCCAATTGTTGGGCTTGATTCCTTGATAAAATTTCGACATGCCGGCCCCATGCGATCAGGTCCGTATAATGGGCGAGGTAATCATGATGCAGAAAAGGGATACGCGTATTCACGGTATTGGTAAAATCCAGGCAGAGGATCCCGCCCAACAGTTCCAGATTATTGGCTTTGCGTGTTTTTGTCGCCATAAGGCCTCAAAGGTTTCAAATCAATCTTACCGGCAAAAAAGTGTTGACAGGTGATAATTCAAATTTTAAGATGTCACCTGCAAAATAATTATAGCCGGTGATATTATTAAAGTCAAAACCAAGCCAAGGCATTGACCTTCGGTATGATCTATCCAAGTAACATTCATTCTAAAAAGGCGCTGAAAATGGAAACAAGAAAATGGTTTAGGGACCCTATTTTGGTTTTTAACGTTGTTTTTCAGCTTATTCTTTTAGCCATAGGCGGGACAACTTTGGTCGCAGCACAACCTGTACGGGGAACGGCAGTTCAATCCGCGGCCGTTGATTCCTGGCTTGCTTTACAACAGAGAGATCCTTTCCCCTATGCTTTACCTTTAGCAGCGCCGATACGCACGATTCTGGACGGCACCTACATCAAGGTCGAGCTGAAAGAGACCCCGCCGGTTCCCTGCAAACGGTGTCCCGATTATTTACCGGAAGGCGGCCTATGGAAATTGAGCCTGAATAAAGGCGTTTTCAGAATTTATCATCCCTATACGGGGTGGAAGAGCTTGGGGTCTTTTTTTGTCACCCGCGATCCTTTGGCGGAAATTCCCGGCGGGCAAATGATATTGGCCAATGATCCGGTTTGTCCGGATGTACTCGGTCTTTATAGTTATGTAATCGAAGAGGGAAAATTGGTCCTGACGGTTGTCGAAGATCCCTGCAGCAGCCGCCTCCGGGCTATTAATTTCACCAATCTGCCCTGGCTTGGCTGCCAGCCTCCGAATCGGGAAGCGGCCATCAGCGGGCATTGGCCGGTCCCGGGGGGGTGCGAGCAATAAAAAGATTTTTTTGTTTTCACTAAGATCCTATGCGTCGTCCAGGGCTCTACCCGGAAGGCGAGGCTTGCGCGAGAGCATTACCCTGGTTTAAGCTGATCGTTACCCATAAGTCAATTACCGGACACAGGGGGTGGTTTAAAATGCCCATGTAAGCAACCCAACCTCTGCTTCGCTTAGAGGATTTCTTATATCCGGCATTTCAAGGATCAAAGAAATCCTGTAGCGATGACATGTTTTCCCCGCTCAGATCGAGCGGGGAAAAATTCTATCTTGTCTGACCTTCGTCCGGCTTCCGTCTGCGGTTAAGTACTCTTCTGGATTCCGGCCAACAACATGCCGGAATGGCAAGACCATGCAAGGGTAAAAAAACCAATTAAATGAAGCTATCATTTTACATAAATCCGCGATTCGTCGCTTAATGCACCGTCAAGCCCGACTTCATGCCCCGCCGTGTCGTATACCTTTTTGCCCGCTTGGATCTCTTTTAAAAGATCCAGAGCGAGCAGGGCATGCTTGACGGACATTCCGGGCGCGAGGTCGATCTCGCGCCCGTTAACATAAATCCGCATGTTACGGCACTTCCTTGATCCGGCCCTCGGTCTGGGCTGTGATGGTTTTGCGGACTTTCACGTGTTCGACCACAATATCCCGCAGCCAGAGACTGGGGTCGTTGTAAACAATATTGGCGCTTCTAATGGAACCGCCCGCGGATTGATAATCCGGGGCAGCTTTCACGGCTTCGCCGAAACTGGTGTAGCCGTCGCCGCCGGCAGCCATGAAATCGTTCGTGGCCACGGTGTATTGCTTGTCAAGAACCAGCGGGGCTCCGGCTACGGTGATTTCCTTGACCCGGTTGCCTTTGGGCGCGGTCGGCGCATAGGTGAAAGAAATGCCCGAGACCTGGGGGAATTTTCCCTTGATTTCTTCCACGGCGGAGACGCCGTTTTCAAGCGCCTCTTTGATCTGCTTGCCGGTCAATTTAATGGAGATAATATAGTTGTCGAACGGCACCAAGTTGTAGATGTCGTTGACTTTGAGCGGACCCTTGGCCAGGCTGGTGCGGATGCCGCCGCCGTTGGTGATGGCGATATCGGCTTGAGCCGTCTGCCGCATGATGTCGGCGATCAGGTTGCCCAGGTTGGTTTCTTTTTTACGGATATTGGCGCCGTCAAAGTCGACCAGGGCTTCGCCGATGACTTCGCTCAAGGCCGCATCCACCTGCTTGGCATATTTATCCACCAGGGCGGCCACGGCTTCATCCTTGGTTCCGGCGGGCGTGATGAAATCAAGGCGGCTGACGGCTTTGGTCACTTTAGCATCCTGTACGGTCAGGTCGACGACCCCAAGGGCTTTGGCATGTTCCCAAGCCTGGACGATCAAGGTGGATCCGACTTGTTCGCCTTTTTCCAGCTTGGTGTGGGAATGGCCGCCTACGATCAGGTCAATGCCTTTGACTTTTTGAGCCAGAGCCTTATCGGCGCTAAAGCCCAGATGGGAAAGCACAACAATCAAATCGGCCCTGGGCCGCAGATGTTCCACATAGGCAGCCACGCTTTTTTCAGCCGATGTAAAACTCAAACCGACCACATTGCGCGGGTGAGTCGTTTCCGGCGTTTCCTCGGTGACCACGCCGATCACGGCCACGTAAAGATCGCCGACTTTTTTGATGGTAAAGGGCTGCAAAGCCGAAAGACCATCGACATTGGCGCCCAATATTGGGAATTTCGCTTCCGCAGCTCTGATCTTCAGGGTTTCCTGGCCGAAATCAAATTCATGGTTGCCGACCACCAGAGCGTCGACTTTCATCAAATTCAGGAGTTCGATGGAAGCTTTTCCTTTTGAAAAATTTGCCCAGTTGTGGCCCTGGATAAAATCTCCGGCCGCCAGAATCAGGGTGGGTTTTTCCTTGGCCAGTTCGCTTGCGCGATTGGCCAGCACGGCAACGCTGCCGCGCAAGTCGTTTTCGCCGAACGATTTATAAGGTTGGGCAAAACCGTGAAAGTCATTCAAATGAAGGATACGGATTTCGATTGGGCCGGCAGCCAGCGCCGACTGCAGCATAGCAGGGGAAAAGGCCATGATGGCCGCCAAGAGGATCAGGGCTAAAAACTTTTTCATGTTCATGATGTGTTCTCCTTTCAGTGGTTAAGGATAAAATTCAAACTTTCTTCAACTCGATTCCTTTAGATCAAATCGCATTGTATAAAAATGGTCACTTCGGGTTTTTCAGGATAATTGGTTTTCAGGTGCAAGTAGCCTTGCAAAGGTTCGGTCAATCCGTGCGTTCTTTTAAAACGAATAATAAATTTTTTGCCTTTTTCGACTTCAACAACTGTGTAATTCAATCTTTCCGTCAAATTATATTGACCCGGTTTTAGGGTCAAAGGCTTATCGAGGTTGGCCTTGACCTCCATTTCGGCGCTTAGGGGGTCCCCCTTTTTTGCGGTTAGGTGCAGATGGGTCGGGGTTAAAATAATGATCGGTTTGATTTGGGCCTTGACCGTCATTTTTGCGGTCGACTGATTCGGGTCATTACTGAATATTTCAGCGGTTTTTTCCAATAAACCTTCGCGCCCGGAAGTGTGAAGCTGAATTTTGATTTTGCCCTCCCCGCCGGGGAGAATGGCCTTGTCATAAGCGGCCACGGTGCAGCCTCAGCCGGTTTTGACATCCTGGATTGTAAGGGGCTGGTCGCCTTGATTGCGGATCACGAAATCGTGCTCCAAGATTTGGCCTTCCATAACCTCATGAAAGTCAAAGATTTGTTCTTTAATCGTCAATTTGGGAGCGCCATAGGTCGTGATCGGGTCGGCCGAGCAATAAAATAAAAAAAATCCCATTATTATTGCCAAAATGAGTTTATTAACAGGTTCCACCCTTCTTTCTCCTTTCGGGTCTTTTAAAAGACGTTTATGCAATTTGGTGTAGTCATACCTTTAGCTAATTGGATAAAAAAAAACAAGAAATACCTGTTCAGAGGGGAAAATCCTGCTTGTAAAAAATTTGAAATTAAATTACAAAATATCAAAAAGAATCTTTGACAGAATCTAAAATATAGCTATGATGTGACTAACTGATGTTTTTATATTAATGTTTAATTATCTGAATTAGCTTTTATCTGTCAATATTGAGTTCATGTTTTGATGCACTAATAGATTTCTAAACTGGTTATCTAAAACATAGATTCTCCCCCAATTCTTACAATTCATTCAGGGGGTCTGAACATCAGGATTTGCAGCGGAGCATTTTGTAATGGATTCATTATCCGGTCAGTTGCTTCAGGATTATTTTTTCGTGCTGGCTTTTGTAGTGGTCGGCATTATATTCGGCTTTGTCCCCATTGTCATTTCCCTCTTTATCAGTCCCAGAACAAGAGGCGTCGATAAATTAACCACCTATGAATCGGGCATGACGCCCATCGGCCAGGCCTGGATTCAATTCGGCGTGGCCTACTATCTTTATGCGCTCATTTTTTTGGCTTTTGACGTGGATGTGCTTTTCCTCTTCCCGGCCTTGACTGCTTTTGGCGCGTTTCCCTGGCGGGATCTCATCACCATCGCCGTTTTTATCGTCATTTTGGCCCTGGCCGTGGTTTATGCCTGGTGCAAGGGAGTGTTTAAATGGTAGCGCTTGATCAGGAAAAACCGCCCATTCAGTTGGCCCGTCTCACGGATATTCTGAATCTGGGACGCGCCCATTCCCTCTGGCCCATGAGCTTCGGTTTGGCTTGTTGCGCCATAGAAATGATGGCGGCCGGCGCCAGCCGGTTCGATCTGGACCGTTTCGGTTCCAATGTTTTTCGGGCTTCGCCGCGCCAGGCCGATTTAATGATCGTGGCCGGCACCATCAGCCTGAAGATGGCGCCCACGGTAGTCAGGCTCTACGAGCAGATGCCGGGTCCCAAGTGGGTCATGGCCATGGGCAATTGCGCCATCGGCGGCGGTCCTTTCACTTATGAAGGCCAATACGCCATTGTCAACGGCGCGGACAAGATCCTGCCGGTCGATGTCTATGTGCCGGGCTGTCCGCCGCGGCCCGAAGCCTTGATCCAGGGCTTGCTGGAATTACAGGACAAGCTGACCCGCGCCGGAGGCAGCAATGTGCTGCGGCGTTTCAAAAGATACGGCCAAGCTGCGGCCGGGAAAGGGTCGGCCGAATAAAATCATGAATGCCCAAACAGCGATCGAAAAACGGCTCATTCATCGTTTTGGAGAGACCCTGATCGGGCCGGCCGATGACTCCTTCAAAGGCTTTCATGTTCGGCTGGATCTGCCGAAAGAGCGCATTCCGGAATTGGCCCAACTGCTGCATGAAGCCGGATGCTTCCTGGAATACGTGACGGCCGTGGACCGCAACGATCATCTCGAATTGGTTTATGTGTTCGGGACCTACGGAGATCCGGCGCGGATCCGGGCCGGGGTCCGGGTTCCCAAGGGTGAAACGGCTCCCAGCATCAGCCGGGTTTTCCCCGGGGCCGACTGGCATGAACGGGAAGTATTCGATTTTTTCGGGCAGGTTTTTTCGGGGCACCCGGATTTGAAACGAATTTTGCTCCCGGAAACCGCCGATTATCATCCTTTGCTTAAAGATTTTCGCGCGCCGGCGCGCCTGAACGGCATGCAAGGACCGGAGAGGCCATGATGACCGCTGAGCCCATAACCCTACGCAAGACCCTGACGGACGACACCTTTTTTCTGAATATGGGCCCCCAGCATCCCAGCACGCACGGCGTGCTGCGTTTGCTGCTCAAACTCGACGGCGAGTATGTGCGCGCCTGCGAACCGGTGCTGGGCTACAGCCATCGCGGGCACGAGCACATGGCCCAGAACCGCACCTATCTGCAATTCATGCCCAACCCGAGCCGCATGGATTATCTTTCGGGATTGCTTTATAACGACGCTTATTGCCGGGCCGTGGAAAAAGCCTGCGCCATCAGGGTCCCGGAGCGGGCCGAATATATCCGCGCCATCTGTTGCGAGTTGAACCGCATCTCGAGCCATCTGCTCTGGTTCGGCTCTTATGTCATGGATCTGGGCGGGATCACGCCTTTTCTCTACGCTTTTGACGATCGCGAAGACGTTCTCGGCATCTTGAACGAGGTCAGCGGCAGCCGCCTGACCTACAGCTACTGCTGTTTCGGCGGGGTGAGCCGCGACCTGAACGATCCGTTTCTGCAAAAGCTCAAAGCTTTTATCCCGAAAATGCGCGGCCGGCTCAAGGATTATGACACCCTGGTGAGCAAGAACATCATTTTCATCAAGCGTACCCGGGACGTGGGCGTGATCCACGCGGACCTGGCCCGGGACTACGGTCTGACCGGCTCGACCCTGAGAGCCAGCGGGGTCAGCTACGACATCCGCAAAAAAGAACCGTACGGATTATATCCGGAATTCGATTTCGAGGTGCCGACGCGGCCGGAGGGCGATTGCCTGGCGCGTTACCAGGTGCGGTTGGCCGAAATCGAGCAAAGCCTGCGTATTGTCGAACAGGCCCTGGCGCGCATGCCGCAAGGGCCGATTTGCGCCGAGAATGTTCCGCAATATGTCACCCCGGAGCCAGGCGACTATCATTTCAGCTACGAAAGCGCGCGCGGGCAGGTCGGTATCTATATCGTCTCGGACGGCAGCCGGATTCCGTATCGCATGAAATGGCGCACGCCCTCTTTTTGTAATTTGAGTATTTTGCCGGTGTTGTTGCCCGGGACTTTGGTGGCGGATACGATCGCCATTTTGGGCAGTTTGGATGTGGTGATACCGGAGATCGATCGGTAGAAAACGTGTGAACGTAAGAACGTTTGAAGGTGATCCGCCTTCGCAAGGCCTTCCGCCTACGCGAAGCCTACGGCGTGACAAGACGGCGGACAGGGAACGTGTAAAAGTAAGAATAATGTAGGGGCACACGGCGTGTGCCCACACGTGAGAAGATTTAAAGGTATGAGTGTATGAGTGAATGGATCGCGACAATCGAACAGGCATGGCAGGTCATTTATCAGTTTGCCGGGCCCGTGGTTTTGACCCTGGTCATCGGCCTGGTCGCGGTGTTCACTTTTGCCGCGCTTAATGCCATGTTTCTGGTTTGGTTGGAGCGCAAAGTCGCGGGTCATATTCAATTGCGGATCGGGCCCAAAGAAGTCGGTCCGTTCGGCGTGCTGCAGACCGTGATCGACGCACTCAAACTGGTCGGTAAAGAACTGATTACACCTAGGCAGACCAGCAAATTTCTTTTCCGGTTGGCGCCCATTCTGGTTTTTGTGCCGGCCGTGGTCCCTTTTGTGGTGTTGCCTTTCAGCAAATGGCTGCAGATCCGCGATCTGAACGCGGGCTTGCTCTTGATCATTGCTTTCGGCGGCATCAATGTGATCGCCATTCTGATGGGCGGCTGGGCCAGCAACAACAAATACGCGCTCTTGGGCGCTATGCGGTCGGTGGCCCAGAACGTGGCTTACGAGATCCCGCTTTTGCTGGCGGCCATGAGCGTGGTGCTGATGGCGGGAACGCTGAGTTTGCAGCAGATTGTCGGGGCGCAAGAAAAAGTATGGTTTGTTTTTCAGCAACCCCTGGCTTTTTTGATTTATATGATCGCGGTCACGGCCGAAACCAACCGGGCGCCGTTCGATATTCCGGAAGCGGAAAGCGAACTGGTGGCCGGTTTTCACACCGAATACTCGGGCATGCGCTTCAGTTTGTTCTTCCTGGCCGAATACACCGAGATGTTCGTGGTGGCGGCGGTGGCGACCACGCTTTTCCTGGGCGGCTGGCAAGGTCCGTTCCTGCCCGGGATCTGGTGGTTCATGGCCAAAGCCTTTTTGTTGATTTTTGTGGCCATGTGGGCGCGTTGGACTTTTCCGCGCCTGCGGTTTGACCAGCTGATGAATTTTGCCTGGAAATACATGACGCCGCTGGCTCTGACGAATTTGTTGGCAACGGCGGTGTTGCGAAAGTTGGGGGTTTATTAAGAAAGGAGTCAGTAGCCAGAATTCAGAATCCAGAAGATTTAAGCGCGGCGATCTCAGAGAATAAACGTTTCATTCGGAAACAGATCTGTTCTTGTTTTTTATGCTGACTTCTGGCTACTGACTTCTAAAGCGGTGCTGCAGGCAAGAAACGTCTGCATGTAACCGCAGGTTAGGATTAACAGTTGGCAGCTGAATGGGTTTTGATGATGAATGCATTTATAAACTATTTTAAAATTCTTTTCACCGGCGCCTGGAGTCTTTTGACCGGCTTGGCCGTGACCCTGAGGTATGCGTTCAAGCCGGTGACGACGGTTCAATATCCGCGCCGCCGCATGCCTTTGCCCGAAGCGTATCGCGGCCATATTGAATTCAAGACCTTTGCGGATACCGGTACGCACGGCTGCGTGGCCTGCGGCGAATGCATGCGCACTTGCCCGAGCGGAGTTATTAAGGTGCAGGGACTCAAGAGCGAAGCCTCGGATCATAATCGCGCGCAATTTTATTTCATCGATTATTCGCGTTGTTCGTTTTGCGGACTCTGCGTGCGGGTTTGCCCGCAGCAAACCCTGCAATTTTCCAAGGAATACGAACAGGTCGGCGCAAGCCCGGGCGTGGGCGTGGTCGATTTGATCAGCCGCGAGCAAAAGGAGGGGCGCGCATGAATCCGACCCTGAACCAATATCTTTCTCCTGAAATATTGACCCAGGCGATTTTCGTCCTGGCCGTATTGGTGACCTTGGGCGGCGCGCTGCTGGCCGTGTTGCACCGCGAAATCGTTCATAACATTTTCGGCCTGGCCACCTGCGTCTGCGGTGTGGCCGGTCTGTTCATCTTTTTAAATAGTGAGTTTTTAGCGGTGATGGCGATCCTGATCTATGTGGGCGCCATATCCGTGGCCATTGTGTACGCGGTCATGCTTTCGGTTCCGCTTTATCGCAAGAAAGAACCGCGGCGCCTGTCCAAGCTTGCGCTTTCTTTTTTAAGCAGCGCTTTGGCTTTCACCAGCTTGGTCCTGATTATTATTCGTACGCCTTGGGAACCGAGCGGCGTGACCGGCGCGGACTGGAGCATTCGCCGCCTGGGCATTCTCCTGTTTACCCGTTATGAACTACTGTTCGAACTGATTTCCCTGGTTCTGCTGGTGGCGATCGTGGGCGCGATCATCACGGCCGCGGTCGTGAATAAGAAAGAACCCGGACCCGGGTCAGGGGAGGGGCAGGCATGATTCAGTTGAAAACATTCCTCGTGATCGGCGCGCTCCTGTTTTGCATCGGCCTGTTCGGGCTGCTGCAGCGCCGCTCGCTCATTGCCATGTTGATCAGCGTGGAACTCATGCTGAATGCGGTGGGCATCAATTTTCTGGCGTTCAATCGCTTTCTGGCTCCGGACCCGGCCGTGGGCCAGATCATGGTGCTTTTTGTCATGGGCATTGCCGCGGCCGAGACCGCCATTGCCCTCAGTATTATTCTCTCTCTTTTCCGCAGGCAGCGTTCGATCAATATCGAAGAAGCCGCCGAGTTAAAGGGGTAAGCATGTCGTCGGTCGCGCCCTCTAATCTAATCCGCTGGCTGACCCTGACCGCCATGGTCATGCCGCTCATCTCCTTCTTTATTTTGTTTTTCGTGACCCGCGCCCGGGTGAAGCTTTCCTGCGCGATCAGCATTTTCTGCGCGAGTGTTTCTTTACTGATCGCCTGGTTTCTGCTCTTTCATTTCCGCCACATTCAGGCGCCGCAGGTCCTGGAGTATGTCTGGCTGGCCGGGCAGGGCGCCTCCATTACGTTTGGGTTTTTGCTCGATCCGCTCAGCCTGCTTATGCTCTGCATTGTGACCTCGATCAGCTTTTTGGTCCAGGTCTACAGCCTGGGTTACATGGCGGGCGATGCGGGCATTGCCAAGTACTACAGCTTTCTTTCGATTTTTGCCTGGTCCATGATCAGCATGGTGGTCGCCTCGGGCCTGATGCAGCTCTATATTTTCTGGGAACTGGTCGGGTTGAGCAGTTATCTGCTGATCGGGTTCTGGCACCATAAGTTCAGCGCCAGCCAGGCCGGTAAAAAAGCGTTTGTCATGACCCGCTTGGGCGATCTCGGATTTTTTCTGGGCATCATCAGTCTGGTGCTGAACTTGGGCGATCTTTCGATTTTGAATCTCAACGGCGCAGCCGCGGCCAAGCTTTCAACCGGGCTCTTGACCCTGAGCGCGCTCTTGATCTTCATGGGCGTGGTAGGCAAATCGGCCCAGTTCCCGCTGTTGACTTGGTTGCCGGATGCCATGGAGGGTCCCACGCCGGTCAGCGCCCTGCTGCATTCGGCCACCATGGTGGCGGCGGGCGTGTATCTGGTGAGCCGGCTTTTTCCTTTTTATATGCATTCGCCCGATGCTTTGCTGGTCATTCTTTCCATCGGCACCATCACCATGCTGCTCTCTTCCACCATGGCCATGACCGCCCGGGACATCAAACAGGTCTGGGC
>RPPU01000044.1 GCA_003819975.1 Desulfobacteraceae bacterium | reverse complement strand
ATGGGTGAACCGGTGGAAGTGGTCAAGTGCGTCACCAGCGATCTTTACGTCCCGGCTCATGCCGAGATCATTATTGAAGGCGTGATCGTGCCCAATGTGATGATAGAGGAAGCGCCTTTCGGAGAGTATACGGGTTACCGGACCAGTCCGCGGGAAAAAAGAACCGTGTACCGGGTCAAGGCGATCACCATGCGGAAAAAACCCATTATGGCCGTTTCCAACATGGGCGTGCCGACGGATGAGGGACAGCTTCTCCGGTCTTTTTCTCTGGCCCTTGAAATGGAAAAAATGTTGCGGGACCAGGGCCTCCCGATCACCGGCGTGTACATGCTCCCCGAATCAACGCACCATCTTGTCGTCGTGGGCGTCAGACCTGCTTATGCGAACATAGCGACCCAAATCGGTCAACTTATATTCGGCAGCAAGCTGGGACCCTGGTTTCATATGGTTGTCGTTGTAGACGAAAAAACGGATATCTACGACAAAGATGAACTGATCCATGCCCTCAGCACCAAATGCCATCCGGTCAACGGCATCCGGATCGAGAAATCCGGCGTGGGCACTCCGTTGAACCCCTATGCCACACCGGCGGAGAGACGTCTGGGTGTAGCCGGTAAAGTTGTCTTTGACTGTACCTTCCCGCTGGATTGGCCGGCGGCCGACATACCGATCAAGGTATCGTTTAACAATGTATATCCGAAGGAAATTCGGGAAAAGGTCCTTTCGAAGTGGACGACCTACGGATTTAAGGAATAGGAGGAAATTATGGCAACATGGGATACATTTATCGGCGTCGACTTCAAAGATATGCCTGAAGATGCGGAACAAGTCGCGGTCATACGCGATCTCTCGCCGGGAAAACGCAAATATCGATCCACCTATGCGCGGATCAAGATCTCGAAAGATCCGAAGAAGTATTCTGAAAAACTCTGGGTGCGGCTGGGCCGGGGTCAACTGATTGAAAGCCCCTGCTCCATGACTATTCTGGAAACGGTCAGCGTCATACCCGAAGGAATGTAAAATTGTTTACCTCCCTGAAAGAGTATATTCGCATCATGCGGGAAAAGAACCGGGTCTTAATTCTCCAAGACCCGGTCTTCAGGGTTGATATCCCCGAGCTCATAGATAAACTCTCAACATGCGGGAAAGTACTCCTTTTTGAAAATGTCGCGAATTCTTTTTTCAAGGTCGTCGCCAATCTGGTTCCCGCTCAAGAAGTATTCGCCATCCTTTTCGGCGATGCCCGTAATCCCCGTGAAGCCTTTCTTGAAGCGGCAACAAAAAGAAAAAGCAAAGTAGCGGTAACGCGTAAAAGCCTTACGACTTTGGACGTCCGAAACAAAGATCTGCTCGATCTTTTGCCGATCCTGAAACATTATGAAGGAGATTCCGCGCCCTTTATCACGACCGGCATGGTTTCTTCCGGTGATCCCGATTCCGGCTTTATCGGACGAGGGATACACCGAATGGAATACAGGGGGAACAATCTGCTGGGCGTTGCCTTGCTCAACCCGCCTCTTGCGGATATTTATCAAAAATATAAAGCTCGGCATGCGAACATGCCCATCAGCATCTCCATCGGCTTAGATCCTCTCTTATTTCTTTCCATGGCCCTGAAGGTTCCTTGGGGCATCGACAAACTCGAAGTGGCGGGAGGATTGAGGGGCCAAGGCATTGAAGTGTTTTCTTCTTTCGATTCAGCCATTGACATGCCCGCGGAAAGCGAGATTTTGTTGGAGGGCTATGTAAGCCCCGATAAAGGCAAACAGGATGGCCCTCTGGGCGAGATCAGCGGCTACTATCTGACCGTCCAAGAGTCACCCACCGTTGTTGTGCAAAGGTTGTCTTACCGAGACACGCCCCTTTATCATGCCCTGCTGCCGACCAGTCCCGAGGCCGATCAATATCTCACTTTCGTGAGCAGCGCCCATCTTGAGGAAAACATAAAAAAGCTCTTCCCCTTTATTGCGAAGATCACCTTCATTCCGAAGACCTTCGGCTCATCCGTGGCGGTCAACGTAAGGAGCGTTGAAAAATTCAAAATCAGGAGCCTCTTGATGTCTCTGCTCTCTTTTCCCATGATTAAGAAGGCTATTATTTTGGACGAGGATGTAAACCCTGAGGATCTGGAGGACGTGGAATGGGCGTTTATTACCCGATGCTTTCCCGCGGAGGATATAATCATTGTGAACGGACTTCAGGGGCAACCGATCGATCCGCAAGCGGCAGAGGGTTACGGCGTGGCTAAGATAGGAATCAATGCCACGATTCGGGGAAAATCAATTGAAAACAGAGCACAGGTGCTGAAAGGCGATCCTGAAAAAATAAAAAAAATTCTTAACGCCACAAAGGAATAAACTTATGGGAAAAATAATTGTCGGCATATCGGGCGCAACAGGCGTGATCTATGGGGTGCGGATGTTAACGGTCCTCCGGAAAGCAGGCGTGGAAAGTCACCTCGTCATCACGCAATCCGCGATAAAAAATCTTCACATAGAAACAGATTTGAAAATGTCAGACCTGGAAGCCATGGCCTCCAGGGTCTATGATGTAGACGATGTGGGAGCGGCCATTGCGAGCGGTTCCTTCAAGGTGGACGGGATGGTCGTGATCCCCTGCACCATGAAAACATTATCGGCCATTGCCAATTCTTTCGATTACAATCTTCTTGTACGAGCGGCGGATGTAACCCTCAAAGAGCGCAGGCGGCTTGTTCTTGTTGTAAGAGAGACCCCCCTCCATGAAGGACATCTCGAGTTGATGATGAAAGTGACCAGGATCGGCGGCGTGATTATGCCGCCCGTGCCCTCATTCTATCATATGCCGCAAACGATCGATGATCTGATCAATCAAACCATAGGAAAAGTGCTTGACCTTTTCTCCATTGATGCCAAGCTCTTTAAGAGATGGGAAGGCGTTCAGGAAGGACTCAAAATCGTAACCCGAGACAATAAATGAAAGTAAAAGGAAAGATCGTCAGAGGTCTGGAAGAATCGGGAAAATTTCTCTCCATTCCCTGGGTCACGGAACAAATTATAGAAAAACTCTTTTTCTCCCCTTTTTTGGGCACACTGAATCTGCTGATCGAAGATAAGAGGCTTCAGGGAAAGCTGAAAGAACACGCGCGGATGAAGCTGGAAAGCCGCGAAAAGGGATTCTGCGATGCGATCCTGCTAAAGGCAACGATAAACGGTCAGACCACCGGCGGGATTGTCATCCCCCTGGTGGAAAACTATCCGGCAAATGTATTAGAAATCATTGCCCCGGTTAAGCTGAAAGAATCTCTGGATATCAACGATGGGGATAGCGTCGTTGTTGATATTGATATTTAAGGCTATGATCAGTCCTAACCCTTTCCAATTCCGCTACGGCCGGGCTCCTCTTCAGAAAACATAGGCCGGATGATCCGGCGCGCGATCCCGACCGGCGGCGATTCTGATTTTGACCCTCTCTAAGGAGTTTCAATAGTCTCCGCAGCGGTCTGTCAGAACATCGTATCCGCCTTGCGATGGATCATCGTAATCATAAAATCTTTAAAGCCTTCTTGAGCATAGCGATCATTTGACTTTTAGTATGTTCCGGTACAATAAGCCATAGGCGTTGTAAAAATGAAAAAGACGTTTGCTGCAAAACAAGGCTCAGGATCTCGATAAAACGATTTTTCTCCAGTTTTCCATGTTCCGTTCCCAACAACGGCAAACCGAGCGAATGCACTTTTTGTTTTTCCGCTTCAAAAAATACGGCTTTCAAAGCCATGGACACCCATTCCTCGTTCCAAGTGGGTTCGGCATCCACGTCATGGACAACGGCTAAGAATCGCATGGGATTCATGCCCTGAACCAGCACGCTGCCAACGGGTTCGGGCCGGGCCGAAAGCATATTTTGCATTAAACGCAAAGGATGTTCTTCCGCAGGCTTGATCTTAGGATCGGCGCTGATGGTTAACCAGGTGTCTTCTTCGAATACCCGGGCGTCGATTTGAAACGGTTTGTTTGATTCCGGCGCCGGCACGATTTTTAAAAAACCGTAAAGAACCGTTTCGTTAAGACCGCCTTGAATCAGCTGCAATCTTCTTTGTTTGAATGGTGTTATGGCCAAAGGTCATGCCTCGATTTTAAAAATTCGGTAATGGATACTTCTTTTGATTCGATTGATAATCGAAAATAAAAGCTTTCATGGTAATCATTGATCCATAAAGAATCGAAAAAAGCCGAAATCCAAAACCAAAAACGGGAATAGGATAACTCAGTTTTGGCTATTTGTCATGAATAAAAAAGGTATCATGAATGGCTTGAACCGCGCCTTGCAAATCCGATATATGCACTAAAAAATA
This sequence comes from Desulfobacteraceae bacterium, assembly GCA_003819975.1. The sequence continues at coordinate 9,699 of RPPU01000044.1, read as the reverse complement.
AAGAGCCACTTTGGAGGGCCCGAATGAAATCATTTTTATATTGATATCCGCCGCGGCCACAGCCGAAAAACAACGCGCCGCCACGCCTTTTCTCTGCAAAATCCCTTCACCCACAATGCTGACCAAGGCGACATCTTCTACTTTTTCCAAGCCCCGATACGGCTGGGGGCGCAATGCTTTCAATGCCTGGTATCCTTTTTCAAGATCTTTGCGCGACAATAAAAGACTGATACAGGTCTGAGAAGTGATCACGGAACGAATATTGATTCCGCTTTGGGTCAATTGGGTGGCCACCAGGGCCAGAATGCCGGGTCGGGCGCCGACACCCGAAGCATGCACTTTGATAATGCAAATATCCGTATCATGGGCCACGCTTTTGATGACATTTTTTGTTTTGGGGCTGTGAAAACCGATCAAACTGCCGGGGCCGTCGGGGTTCAGCGTGTTTTTAATGGCAATATTAATCCGGCTGCGGCGCAGCGGTTCCACGGTCCGGGGATGCAGAATCTTGGCCCCGAAATAGGACAACTCGGCTGCTTCATTGTACGAAAGCAAAGGAATGGATTGAGCATTGTCGACAAACTTGGGGTCCGCGCTCATATAGCCGTCCACATCTTTCCAAATTTCCAAAATTTTGGCATGCATGGCGGCTGCCACGACTGCTGCCGAATAATCGGTGCCCCCTCTACCGAAGGTTGTAATATCGCCTTTGGAGCTGACGCCGAAAAAACCAGGGACAAACACGATCATTCCTTGTTTGATAAGCGGGCCTAAATGGTGTTGCAAATTTAGGGACACTTGCTGCATGCGGGCGGTGGCGTCGCCGAATTTACCGTCCGTGATCAAACCGATCTTATGGGGCATGCGATAAGCGGCCTTCAACCCCCGGCTGCGCAATGATTCGGAGAGCAATTCGGCCGAAAGACGTTCACCCCAACTGCTGATCACATCCTGCATGCGGGGCGTCATTTCCTTGGTGAAATTAAGGCCGTAATAAAGACGCTCTAGTTTGCTGAGGGATTCACTTAAATTCCTGTCATAATGATTCAAGGCTTGAGTCCCGACAACCACCTGGCGGGCGACCACCCTATGTTTATTTCTCAACAGGCTCATGATCTGCGGGATGTTTTCTTCCTTTTCAAGAGCCCGATCCATGCTTTCCAGCAATAGATCGGTGATCCCGTTTAAAGCCGATACCACAAAAATATGCCCGGCCCCTCTTTCGGCCATCAGATCCAGGATCGCTTGAATATTCTTGGTTCCATGCAGGCAGCCGCCGCCGACTTTAATGACTTTCATAAATGTTACTCACTCCTTAAGGATTAAAAAGGCATGGTTAGGGAGTAGGCATAGGGACCGCGCCGGATAACCAAAGTCAAAGAGGGTAAATAATGAATCCGGCTCATGATCTTTTTGAATTCATCCATATCCCGGATGGGAAGATTATTCACTTTAAGAATCAGGTCGCCCGGTTGGATTTTCAACCGTCCCGCCTCGGATTCAGCTCTGATCTTATCCACTACGATCCCGTTGTTCAGGCCATATTTGTTCAAAATCCGTTTATCGGCCGGTTCCACCTTGATCCCTAAACGCCGATAAAAGAGGTCCAAAGTTTTTTGAACCGGAAAAACCGCCAATTCGGCCGATAGGTGTGATTCTTGTCCTTTACGCAAGATAGTCAAATCGATTTTTTCGCTCGAAGTGTACTCGGATAAGGCGCTGCGGAAATCGTTTGTATCGGTTATGGCTAAACCGCCCAAACGCAGGACAATATCGCCGCGCTTGATTCCAATCTTGGCGGCCGGGCTCTCCTCCTCCACATCCCTGATCAAAACACCATTCTGAGTGTTGGGTAAACTCAAAGATTTTTTCAAATCCGCGGTAAGCTCTTGAATCTCGACACCCAGCCAGGGATACACCACTTCGCCGGTCTTAATTAATTCCTTGACGATTTTCTTCACCTTGTTGATGGGAATGGCAAAACCGATCCCTTGGGCTTTTTGATAGATAGCCGTGTTGATGCCGATTAATCCGCCGTCGATATTCAGCAGTGGGCCGCCGCTGTTGCCTGGATTGATGGATGCATCGGTCTGAATAAAATGGCGGAAAACATTTTCATTGGTCCGCACGGAACGGTCTAAAGCGCTGACCACCCCCGTAGTCACGGTATGGGAAAAACCGAACGGATTGCCGATGGCAATGACGGTTTCGCCGATCATAAGGTCGTTGGAATTGCCCATTTCAATAGCCGGCAAACGTTCGTTGCTCACGATTTTCAGGACAGCCAAATCCGAGCGCGCGTCAGAGCCGACGAGTTGAGCTTCAAATTCTTTTTTATTGGAAGTAATGACTTTTATTTTTGAAGCATGGACAACCACATGATGATTCGTGATGATAAATCCCTTGGCCCCATCGATGATGACTCCCGATCCCAGACTGGTATAAGTATATTCCTGAGTAAAAAAATCGTCAAAAAAATCTTTAAAAAAATCATCCCCGGCAAACGGCAGCATGGGATTGACCCGTTCCTGAACGGTCGTGCTGATATTCACTACGGCCGGGCCGGCTTTTTCCGCGGCAATCACAACCGGGCTGCGGCGTGAAGACGGCGGTGCCGCTGTACTGTTCAAACAGATCAAAAAAACAACCGCCGGAATTATGGCACAGAAAAGCGATTTTTTTATTTTATTTGCATTTTGAAAGGACATGGTTTTTATCTCGCTGTTTTTTAAATTAAATGGTCTCCGAAAGGGTCTGGATTTGTTTTAAATCGCAGCCCTGCCGGACGTTTTTGTGCTCAACGCTTCTCGGATCAAATTCAAACCCGTCAACCTGTTTTTTCTTCCGGCCGGCTTGCGTTCGACGAATCGTAATCCGATTTTTCGAGAAACGCTCCCACCAGAGTTTCGATCTCCTGCGCCCGTCCGCCATAAAAATGATCCGATCCCTTTATCACCTTGAAAATCACATCAGGATTCCATAATGGGATTTGTTCCCGAATCATGACCGGCGGGGCGATATCATCGCTCTCGGCGCCGATGATCCAGGCCACCCGTTTATCAAAGGAGAAAAAATCAAAACTCATGAAGGCGACCGGCGGTGACACCATGCCGAACCGTTGAACCTGAGTCCAGGACTTTAAACCCGCGGCACAGACCCAAGCTCCAAAAGAATAACCGCCCAGATCAAACCGGGTCAGGCCTTGTTCGGCTAAAAAAGTTAAAGCGCTCCGGACATCCTCCTGCTCGCCGATCCCCTCATCGTATTGACCTTCGCTTTGGCCGACGCCCCGAAAATTAAACCGCAACGTACTGTATCCTTTGCGAAGATAAGCGCTTAATACCGCGGCGACCACCGGATTGTGCATATTTCCCCCATACAGGGGATGAGGATGGGCCATGACCATGACCTGTTCTCCGGGCATGCGTTCCAGCAACCCCTCCAACCGTAGGGCTCCGCTCTGAAAAAAAATATGCTTTTCGGTCATGAAACGCTCATTCTCTTTAAAAAACCGGTCTATCCACTTATCTATTGCAACCAGGGGTTCAGGGACCGCTCAGCGGCAATGGTGGATGACGGCCGCTGACCATAATCATGGCCCGGCCAGACAATGGTTTCATCGGGCAAGGTTAAAAGTTTTTCTTTAATCGAACGCAGAAATTGGCTTTCCGATGCCCCGGGCAAGTCGGTCCGGCCGATGGCCCCCACAAAAAGAGTATCTCCGGTAAAAACATGTCCCGGATAATATAAGCAGATTCCACCCGGACTATGTCCGGGCGTGTGGATGACTTGTAACGAAACCTCTCCAACCCGGACCGTATCGCCGTCTTTCACGTGTTGATCCGCCGGAGGAGAAGGCCGAAAACCCCACTGCTTGGCCATTTCCCGGCCCTCCGGAGAATTAAAAAGCTCGTCATCCAAAGGGTGCATCACAATCTGAGCATGGGTTAGGTCTTTGATAGGCTGATTGCCGCACGTATGATCGCCATGCCCGTGGGTGTTGACAATGTATCTCAGATTCAATCCCTTTTCACGGATATGGTTCACCAGACTCTCTTCGTCTCCGGCCGGATCGATCACCAAAGCTTCTTTGGTTTTGGGGCAGGCAATGAGATAACAAAAGACATCCATAAAACCCACTTTTATCTGTTCTAAATTCATTTTTTCTCTTTTCTCCTTTTTTCATTTAAAGCGGCGGCAGTTGGTCGAATAACCCCTGCATCTCCATTTTTTTCTCTTCAGGCACCAGGGCCATTTGTTCTTTGGAAAGAATCGCAAATTCGCCGGTTCCTTTGGACAGAATCCGATTCTGGCCGTCCCATAACTCGGCTATAACCTCCACGCGCAGATTTTTCTTTTCCGGCATCATCCGGGCCTTGACGCATAAAGGAGTGCCTACCGGAACCGGTCGAATATATTTGACCTCGATTTTGCGGGTAACAAAAAAAGATCTTTTGAAAAAAATAACCGCCCAAGCCATGGTCTCATCCAAAAGGGCGGTAATAATGCCGCCATGGGCCATATTTTCCCAGCCCATGTAATTTGGGCCCAAAACAATATCCGTACAGATGTTCTCATCCAGGTAATAAAAATGGAGTTTAAGCCCGATCGGATTCGATGCCCCGCAGGCAAAACAATTGTGATTTTCAAGTTTAGGAAGATCGAGCCTTTTAGGCCACACCCTACCTGGTTCCATTTCGTAATCATCAACCTCTTAAATTCAAAGAATTTTTCTACATACCCTATTTTTAATAAAATAAAAACCACAAATTCGCCGAAAAAACGGTTATTTGAAATAAAAATGGAGAATCAGATTTATTGTAGCCTTATTTTATTATTTAGTTTAATTATACTTATTTTGCCTATAATTAATTTATAATGATCTATTATGAAAATTTAGTGTTATGATCTAAAAAATAATGGAATTATAAAATAACCATTTGAATTCAGGTCATAATTAGACCATACTAAGAATGGTCTTGATATTAATGTTCGAGTATTTTAAAAGTTCAATTTTGCGTGAAATGAAGTAAATTTGAATAGAGGATATCTCAAAAATACTATTTTAAGGATGAGTAGATCCAAATTTCCGGCATTTTGGGTGGTCACCTGGCTCATTTGAGATATCCTGTAATCATTCATCCGATTACAGCTTGTCGCGCCATTATTCCGGCCTGTCGCGGATTTTGCCGGAAACAGGTCGGCTGGGCGGACTTGCGCCACCCGCGCGCTGATAAAAGCAGGCCGGCGCCGTTGGTTTTAATCAGGTAAACCGCTATGACTCTCAAAAACCGAACGATTCTTTTTGGGTTCGTCTTGTTTATTCTAATGGGCGGCTCTCCAGCGACTTTGGGACAACCGCCGATGCAACCCATTAATGATAATATTCTTAAGAGCATTGACTTGCTGTATGACAACCAATTCGAGCAAGCGACGGAACTCATCCAAAAAGAAATCAACGCCTCGCCCCAAGAGCCGATCGGTTATTTTTATTTGGCCATGGTGAGTTGGTCGCGTTTGGTGTACGGGTACTGGGGCCCAAAAGATGTGGCGGAGTTTAATCAACGGATCGATAAGACCGTTGCCGTAGCCAAGAAAAAAATCGCGAACAATACCGCGGACAGCTGGACCTATTTTTATATGGGCGGCGCCCTGGGTTTTAAGGCCCGCCTGCGCTTATCCGAAGAAAAATATTATTCCTCTTTTCAACAGGCGTCGGAGGCGATTACGGCATTGAAAACCGCCTCCGGCATGGATCCCGACAATAAAAGCGTTTTACTCGGTTTGGGCATGTTCGATTATTACTCGGCCAAACTTTCAGGCTTTTTGAAATTCTTGACCTATCTGCTTGTTCACCGCGGCAATAGCGCGGAAGGGTTGCGCAAACTGCACCAAGCGGCCGAAGAATCGGTCTATTCCGCGACCGAGGCCAGGAGTGTTCTACTTTATATCTATCTGTTTATGGAAAATGATCCCACCAAAGCATTGCCTCTGGCGCGGGATCTCTCCGCCCGCTATCCCTTAAGCCGGCGCTATCAATATCTGCAGGGCTGGGCCTATGTGCAGCTGAATCAAGAAGAAGAATTCAATGTCATCCTGAAAGAATTCCTTTCAAAAAGAAAAGAACCGTCGGACAATAATCAGGCCATATACTGGAAAAACCAGGCCCTCTATCTAGAAGCAAGCCGGCTGATGATCCGGGGTTACCATGAATTGGCCCGAAAAAAACTCGCTGAAATTATGCAAACGCCGGATGATGAAAACGAACCGGCCATGTTGGCCTGGCCGGTGATAAAAATGGGTATGAGTTATGACCTGGAACAAAACCGCGAGAAAGCGTTGTTCTATTACAAGCAGGTCCTGGCAATGGAGAATGGAGCCGGAGCCGCATTTTTCGCCAAAAAATATATCCAAACGCCGATTAAAAAAGGAGATCCGTTTATTGGTTATTAAATCCGTAAAAGGCTTCATGCTGGTTTGCCTTATTTTGATAGCACTGAACGGCTGTACGCGGCTGGTCATGCGATCTTCTTCTTCACTTTTACCCCGATTCAGCCAGGCGGTGCTGGAAGAATGCGACCCGGTATTGGCGGAGCAAACCATGCCGGCCAACTTGAAGCTTCTGGAAGGCCTGCTAAAAAGCGATCCTCAAAATCCGGCCTTGCTGCACTCCTTGAGCATGGGTTTTTGCGGCTACAGCCTGCTCTTTGTGGAAGAAAAAGATCCTCAAAGAGCTGCGCAACTGTACCTGCGGGCCAGAAATTACGGCCTGCGGGCCCTTGGCAAAAAGGGACCTCTCTTGGCCGATCTGCAAACCGGCGAGCCGGAGATCCGCTCCATTTTAATATCATTAGACAAGAAAAAAATTGAAATTCTGATCTGGACCACGGCCGCCTGGATCAATTGGATCAATCTCAACCTGGACCAGCCCGAGGCTTTGGCCCAGATCAGCAACGTGGAGCTTTGCCTAAAGCATTGCCTGGAAACGGATGATACCTATTTATATGGCTTACCCAATCTCCTTAAGGGCGCCATGCTGGCCGGCCGCCCCGCCCTGCTGGGCGGTGATTTGCAAAAATCCAAGGTTTACTTTGAAAAGGCCATGACTTTTTCTCAAGGCCGTTTTCTGTTGGTCCATTATTATTTTGCCCGCTATTATGCCGTCCAAGCCCAGGATCAAGACCTTTTTCTGGATCTGGTGCAAAAAGCGACTTTAGTGAAACCCGAAAATCTTGAAGATCTGTGCCTGATCAACAAGGTCTTTCAACGCAAAACCATTGAATTAAAAGAAAAAATGGATGATTATTTTTAACAGCCTTTCAATACACCCTTTGATCATCTGTTTTCCCCCTTTTCGGGCCGACACGCTCCGCCGTCTCTTGCCTTTAAAAATAGGAGCCTTATATTGGTTGAAATGGATCAAAAAGGAGTTTGATATGCCGATATTTGAATATAAATGCAATCAATGCGAAAAGATATTTGAAGAATTGATTTTTTCATCCGCTGAGCAAAATCAAGTTATCTGTCCAAAATGCGGCGCCAAGGATCCGGCCAAGTTAATGTCTTCATTTGCTTCTCTAAATTCTGCAGACTCATCAATAGCTGTTGGAAATTCAGGCTCTTGCGGCGGCAACGCCGGACCTTTTACTTGAGGCGCATAGCTTTCATGACCGTGGGTTGTGAAAAATACGGGCAGGGGCATCAAACGTGGTGAACGAACATTCCGATAAAAAAGAAAGGAAATCATCCATGGGCTTCTGGGGAATCATCGCTTTTATCGCTATTTGGCTTTTGCTGCAACTTTATATCTTACCCAAACTCGGCATCTCCACCTGACTGCGAACGAGTTGCCGGTCCGGCGACATTCAGAAAAAATCCGACTCAATCGAAGAAAATAAGCAATCGCCGCCATCTGAAGCAAATAAATAAATCTAAGATATTTTCTTCGGTGCTCTTAAAAAAAGAATTCCGGTCCAGATGATCACGACCCCAAAAACGACCCGCAATATATTTTCCGGGAGATAATTGGCAATACTGCTGCCGAGAAAAGCGCCGCCAATGACGCCGGGGATCAGACCATAAAGCAGATCGGTTTGAACATTACCCAGTTTATGATGCGTCCAAGCCCCGGCTGCTCCGGCCGGAATCATGGCGAGCAGCGAGCTGCCTTGGGCCAAATGCTGATTCATGCCGACCAATAACACCATGGCCGGTACCATCAGGCTGCCGCCCCCTACGCCCATCATGCCGGAGATGAGGCCGGTCAGAGCGCCTGCTGAAAGCAAAATGATCACTTTTGCCCAGCCGCCCAAAGGATCGGACACGTGAGGGATATAGGTCTTCAGCACCAAGAGCAGAGAAATGACGATAATAAACGCGCCAAATATTTTTTTTAGCTTCCATTCCGGAAGATCGTGAGCCAGATGTGCGCCTTTATGGGCCGTTAAGATCGCGGTGGTCGCCAATAATCCGGCGGCGACAAAATCCACCGCGCCTTTGGTGGCGTAATAAATGACAGCACCGGTGATCCCGGTAAAAACCAGCACGACCAGACTGGTTCCATGCGCCTGATGCTGACTCAATTTTTTAATCCCGACCATCATGGGGATCATGACCACACCGCCGCCTATGCCGACTAGACCTCCGAAAAGACCCGCCAAAAAACCGATCAAAAAATTCATGCTTTGCACCTCAATAAACCTGCGAATCATTTTGCATTGCGATAAATCATAAATGGCATGGAACTGTCAAGACCTGAAAGTTAAAAGCCGATCGCCGTTTTTTAATTTGCTTTATTGATCAACGGTGTGTTATTGTTTAATAAAATCAGGCTGATCAATCGCAGCGGAGGCATTAAAATGCCGAATCGAAAAAAAGGAAGTTACAAAAGGCTTGGATTTCTGTATGATTCCAAACAAGACTCCAATGCCAATAACTGGACCAATTTTCTGGCGCCGTTCGCCGATATGAATATCAAGACCAACCGCAGCTATGATATTTTTTATACCGATAATGTCGGCGGCTTTGATTTCAATCTGAATTTATCCAAACGCCGGGCCGACGCGGTCGTGGCTGCTTTGAGCAAGGATTACGGCATCAACGCCGCCCGTTTAACCGCCAATGGCGTGGCCTACTTGGCTCCCATCGCGGTCAATACCACCGAAGAGGGCCGGGCCAAAAACCGGCGCGTGGAATTGGTGCCACGATAGGAAAAAATAACAGAAGAACGTTTTAGGAGATCCTCCATGCATCATTCTTTCCGCACTATCATCATTCTGCTTACCATCTTGCTCATCGGGTCGGGCATGGCTTCGGCCCAACAATTCACGGTCAAATTCGCGACGCTGGCCCCGGAGGGGAGCACCTGGATCAAGATCATGCGTGACTTCGATAAGACCGTCCGGGAACAGAGCAACGGTCGGGTCGGATTTAAAATTTACGCCGGCGGCGTTGCCGGCGACGAAAAAGATGTCATCCGGAAAATCCGGCTCGGCCAGTACCATTCCGGAGGTCTCACCGGTGTGGGCCTGGGCGAAGTTGCCAAAACAGTCCGCGTGCTCGATACTCCGTTTCTCTTCAAAACTTACGATGAAGTTGACTTCATCCTGAATAAGTTCGACGCCGAATTCCGCAAGGCATTTGAAGAGGGCGGCTTTGTCCTGCTGGGTTGGGCCGAAGTGGGGTTTGTTTATGTTTATT
>RPPU01000043.1 GCA_003819975.1 Desulfobacteraceae bacterium | reverse complement strand
TTTGTCTTTAAAATAAAAAAGGCCCTAACAACAGGGCCATTTATTTCGCTAATTTTTCCAACCTTGTCAATCTATTCCGGTAATCTTAGCCCATTTCTATCATATTTATTGTGAAAATCTACAAAGCTACTTCATAAAGGCAACGGACCTTTTTGAGGTTGGGCGGCTACACAAGTTCTTTAAGGAGGAGGGGTTTTCCCTACCAATTATTTCTCCCCAAAGGATAGGCGGACTAGTCGACGAAGAGGGCTTTAGAGCACGCATAAAGGCATACAAAGAGAGGAAGAAAGCAGAGTGGCAACCGTTTAAGGGACTCTTTGATGGGAGGAAAGACGCAAGGATTGTTGGAAGCTCGATCTTCCTAAACTCCCCTGGCTGCCTGATTTGCGGTAGCTCGGACTATTTCATGATGACCAGTTCCGTTAATGCAGGCGATGGATTTATGATCGGCTTCAATCTATGTCAAAGTCATCTTGCGGAGTCCAAGGCTTCGAACTCTTTGATTGAATACATTGCAAATCGATTTGAGATGGAATCTCCTATTCACGTCCAACCTCTTGATCCAACCTCTCACTTTGCGATGATCGTTGCTTGGTTGCCAAGCGCTGTTTCGACAACAGTTGAGAAAGCGAAGGACAGAACCCTTACTCTCGTGCGGAAATCACAATTTAAGCTCATCGTCCGCCTTGACTCGCTGTCCAACTATGCATACGTAATCAAGAATCCTAAAGGCAAAGAGGTCGCCCGCTTTGATTCTGCTGACCATCATCAGGTTCCTTATGGTCCAGATCACTTGCACCCCAATCTGCCCAAGAGCAAGTCTGTGCAGCCGAGCTTTACAACTGGTGCTCCGATGATCGACGTTAATGGAATTCTTGAGGTCCTCGAAACCAAGGAGCAGGAGTTCGCGATTGAAAGCTAACCCATCATTCAACACGGATTGGCGCGATAAAGCCGCGCCAGCCGGTTAATTCAGACGTTGTTGTGCCTCTTACATATAAAATTGGGTCAATATGGGTTTTGATCCATGGTTTGAAGCGCATGTCACTCGGTTCCTCCTGAAGGACGGCGGGATGGCCCGCGTATTCCGATGAATCGCAGCTCATGCCTGATAAGAAATGAAACGGTAGAAGTCCCGGCCGTGCTCACCGGGAAGTTTTCTTATCGAATTGAAAGTCCCGTGGACCAGCCGTGCATCGGAGATTGGGTGCAGGCGCAATTACGGGAAAGGCGACTTGGTGCTCCATTCTATGGCTTGCGGCGCTCCCGCCCGCAACTCATTTGTAAGCCGCTGGGTTTCATCTCCTTAAAACTCATTGACAAAGTGTAGCCCAATGGCTACAATAAGGCCATAATAGAAATTCGCAAAACCGATGCTTTTGCAAAATGGATTGATGGATTGCAGGATATGCGCGCTCGCATTCTCGTCAGGATCCAAAGATTAGCGGCTGGAAACCCTGGAGACCTCAAACCGGTAGGTGAAGGCGTGTCGGAAATGCGGATTGACTTTGGACCCGGCTATCGAGTGTATTTTAAAAAGATAGGTCAAAAGGTGGTTATTTTATTGGCTGGTGGAGATAAAAATAGCCAGTCTAAGTACATCAAAACCGCCTTACGTCTATCACGCAGTTTATAGGAGTAAATCATGGCAAAAACAAAAACCACTAAATATGATGTTGCCGAGCATCTTCGCACTCCCGAAGAAATGGCTGCTTACCTTGAAGCCTGTCTTGAGGAAGCCAATGGTGATGCCGCTTTTATTGCTAAAGCCCTTGGAGATATTGCACGAGCTAAAGGCATGACACAAGTTGCTCGTGATGCCGGTCTGTCCCGCGAAAGCCTTTATAAAGCACTTTCAGGAGAACGATCTCCGGGTTTTGACACAATCATTAAGGTTATTGGCGCTCTTGGATTAAAATTACACGCGAAAGCGGTCAAAGCAAATATCTAAGGGGCCCAACCTTTTGCTGGTAGCGGACTCGCTTCACTTGACGCACCGCTCGGCGTTATACCGGCATAGCGATATCCGGCTGAAACCATACAATAGAAACTTATCATGCTGGGGTAGCTTACATAAAACCGGACAGTCGGCGCATTGCCGGTCGAGCAGCGGTTTTTAAACGGCCGGTCCTCCGGCTAATGTTTTTGTCTCCTGGTACAATGCCGAACATTGGCAATCCGGTATATGATTCAGTCACATTTAAAATCCTTTATTTTACTTTGACGACGTTAAGTATAATAAAGGATTTTATATTTTACGTTGGAGCGACCGGTTTGAAACAATTCCGCCGTTTCCGGACGGCAACGACGGAATAGCCCTGTTTCGGTATCGAGAGGGATTCCTGGCAAGCCGCTTCTTTGGCTTTCCGATTTCCAGGTAAGCACGGCCTTTGAGGTTATGCATCGACCGGACATTAAAAGCGCTTTCCCTTCCGGCTTTATTCCCAATTTGATCCTATGCTTACAAATCAGTGACGGTATCATTAAAATGTTAGGGGAACCGATTTAAAATGGTATTATGAGGTTACGCGTTGTCCGGGACTCTATAAGGGTCCGGGGTTTCCGCGAGCCCTATTTTTGTATTTACAACTCAAATCAGCCCATTTTAAGAAAGGAGCGTGCATAATGAAAACCATCAAAGAAAACCTGCCCAGAATTTTACAGTACACGGTCCGCATCGCGATCCTTGTATTTGTCACTTACCTGGCGGTCATGCACCAGCTCAAGGGCGTGCTGGCCGCCCCCAACATCCATGTCTTCTGCCCCTTCGGCGGTCTGGAAGCCCTTTACCGGCTGGTCCTCTCCGGCAAATACATCGAAAAAATCATGCCGGCCACCCTGATCCTCCTTGCCGCCACCGTGCTCTTGGCGATTGCGCTGAACCGGGCTTTCTGCGGCTGGATCTGCCCGCTGGGAACCTTGCAAAAACTCTTTGACCGTCTGGGACGCCTGCTGCGCATCAGGAAAACAAAGGTCCCCCAACGCACTGAAAACGCCCTGCATGGGGTCAAATACGCGGGCCTCGTGATCATCCTGATCGCCACCTGGAAAGCCGGAGCCCTGGTCTATGCTCCCTATGACCCCTGGGCAAGTTACGCCCACATCGCCGCCGGCTGGCAAGAACTCTATCACGAATTCCTGATCGGAACGCTTTTCCTGCTCGCGGCCCTGATCGGCTCTTTGTGGCTGCCCAACAACTTCTGCCGCTGGTTTTGCCCCATGGGCGCCTTTCTCGGAATTTTGAGCAAGCTCTCTCCCGCCCGTATCCGCCGGAACGACCAAACCTGCATCCATTGCAAAAAATGCGATCAAGCCTGCCCGGCGCAGATCGCCGTCGAATCACAACCCGCGGTCAAATCGGGCGAATGTTTCGCTTGCGGGGATTGCCTCGCCGTCTGCCCTAAAGAAAAAACAATTGATTTTTATTTCGTTCGGCGCCGGCTCGATTGGCTGCTGTACGGGGTGATCGTCTTGGTGCTCTTCTTCGGCCCCGTATTGTTATCCAAGCAACTGGGTTGGTGGAAAACGGGCTACACTTCCGCCGCCGAAGCTTTAACGAGTATCGTTGGCGCGAAAGACCCGGCTCTGATCAAAGGCAGCATGACTCCCCGCGTCGTGTCGACCGAGTTCGGCATCCCCCTGGAGACCCTGTTTAAGTCCATGAATTTACCCGCGGATACGAAACCGGACGAAATGCTCAAAAATATCGCCGCTGCCGAGCGCAAAAGCCCGGAGGTGTTTTTGAAAGAACTTCGTTCCATTGTCTCGGAACATATAAAGAATAAATAGGTGTCTAAATTTTTTTGATCCCGAAAAACATGGGATTAAAAAAAATGTGTGGCTTATAAGCGCCTACACGTCTTCCGGGGGGCCCTACTCGGAAGACAAGGCCATAAGAGGGCAGCAAGATTATTCTCGCGCCCTCCGAACAAAAGCAAAAGCCCTCCAATTTCGCTCAAAAGGGCTCGTAATTTTTTCATAGTGCATCAATCCGGATTTATGTTAAAAAGAACCATGGCCGCTAAACCTCGCAAAACCAAAAAACCGGAAGTGAAAACCCCGACCGACGCCATCCTGGAAAGCATCTCGGACGGCGTCTTCACCGTGGATCCGCAATGGCGCGTAACCTCCTTTAACCGGGCTGCCGAGAAAATCACGGGCGTCTCCCGCAAACAGGCCTTGGGCCGGCTTTGTTCCGATGTTTTTCATTCCAGCATGTGCGAGGCCGAATGCGCCTTGCGCCGCACCCTCAAAACCGGCAAGCCCATCATCGGCCGCTCCGGTTTCATCATCAATGCCGGCGGCGATCGTATTCCCATCAGCGTTTCCACGGCTGTTTTAAAAGACGAAAAAAACCGGATTCAGGGCGGCGCCGAAACCTTCCGCGATTTAAGCGACGTGGAAGCTTTGCGCCGCGAGTTGGACGCGCGTTTTCACATCGGCGACCTGTCCAGCCGCAGCCCGCTCATGCAAAAAGTCTTTGAAGTTCTGCCGGCCGTGGCCGACAGCCCCAGTACGGTTTTGGTCCTCGGCGAAACCGGCACGGGCAAGGAGTTGCTGGCCCGCACCATTCATAGCCTAAGCCCCTACGCCAAGGGGCCGTTTATCGCCGTAAGCTGCGGGGCTCTGCCCGACACCCTGCTGGAATCCGAGTTGTTCGGTTACAAAGCCGGCGCTTTCACCGGCGCTCAAAAAGACAAACCGGGCCGCTTCAGCCTGGCCCGCGGCGGCACCCTGTTCCTGGACGAGATCGGCGAAGTAAGCCCCGCCCTCCAGGTGCGCTTGCTGCGGGTACTCCAGGAAAAAACCTTTGAACCGCTGGGTTCAACCCGTTCCGAATCCACGGACGCGCGCATCATCGCCGCCACCAACAAGGACCTGGCTGAACGCATGAAGCAGGGCTTGTTCCGCGAAGATCTCTACTACCGCGTCAACGTGGTGCGCATCGAACTGCCGCCCCTGCGCCGGCGCAAGGAAGACATTCCCCTGCTGGTGGAGCAGTTCATCAACCGCTATAATCGTTTGCAGCAGAAAGCCGTGCGCGGCATCACCGCCGAAGCCCTTTCCCTGCTCATGGCCCATGACTGGCCCGGCAATGTGCGCGAACTGGAAAACGCGATCGAACGTTCCTTTATTGTCTGCGCCAAAGGCCTGATCGATATCAAGCACCTGCCGGATGACCTGACCGCCCGCGGTTTATCGACCGGCAAAGAGACGGACCTGCGTTCCACCCACGACCTGATCGACGCCCAGTCGATCCGTATGGCGCTCGAACGCAACCAATACAACCGTCTCGCCGCGGCCCGGGAACTCGGCGTTCACAAAACCACCCTTTTCCGCAGAATGAAAAAACTGGGAATCCCCCTTCCGAACCGGGACGGCCGCTCCCGGAGTTCCTTAAAAAAATAACGCTACTGCTACCGGCTTTAATTTATACAGTAGCTGATTAGCAACTCAAATACTTTTTTCCAAAACCGATAATGATCCCATATCGTCAATTATTACCAAAGGTTATCCTTTTTTTCCCTTCCAAAACCCTATTGGCACAAAGAATGCTTTCCATATAAAAAATAAAATGAAAGAGGATCGGAACATGCCCACTTACGAATATGAATGCGAAATCTGCGGCTTGAAATTCGAGCGCCGCCAAGCCATCTCGGAACCGTCCATCTCGGAATGTCCGCAATGCCGCGGGAAAGTCCGGCGGCTGATCAGCGGCGGCACCGCTTTCATTCTCAAGGGAGCCAATCCCGGACGAACGGGGAAAACCGGCGAATCGTGTTCCCTGGAGCAAACCGGTACAACCTGTTGCGGGCGGCAGGAACGTTGCGGAAAACCTCCGTGCAAATGAGGATCATGACCCCAAGCGACATCCGATACTCGTATGGGCCTGTTCCGTCCCGACGCCTGGGAAAAAGCCTGGGAATCAACAACATTCCCGCCAAAGTGTGTACTTACAATTGCGCCTACTGCCAGGTGGGGCGAACCACGCAAAAGCTCAACAAACGCCGTCCTTTTTATGAGCCTGAAATCATTTTCCGGGATGTGCGGGACAGGTTGCTGAAAGCCGAGGCCACGGCGGAACAAACCGATTACCTGGCCTTTGTGCCGGACGGCGAACCCACCCTGGACATGAATCTGGGCGGGGAAATCGCTCTCCTAAAAACGCTGAAGGTTCCTGTCGGCGTGATCACGAACAGCTCGCTCCTGTGGCGCGCCGACGTAAGATCGGAACTCGGCCCGGTCGATTGGGTTTCTTTGAAAATCGACGCTGTTCAGGAAACGACCTGGCAGCGGATCAATCGGCCTCATAAAGCCCTCCGGCTGCCCCTGATCCTGGACGGGATCCTTGCCTTTGCCGAAGCTTTCACCGGCAAACTGGTGACGGAAACAATGCTCGTCGGAGGGCTCAACGACAACGACGACTGCATGAAGGAAGTGGCCGATTTTCTCCGCAAGGTGCAACCCCATGCGGCCTATCTGAGCATCCCCACCCGTCCCCCGGCGCGGAAATGGGCCGGTGTCCCGAAGGAAGAAGCTCTCAATCGCGCTTACCGGATTTTTACCGACAAAGTGCAAAGGGTGGAATGCCTGATCGGCTACGAGGGAAATGCCTTTGCTTTTTCAGGCGATATTGAAAAAGATCTCCTGGACATAACCGCCGTTCATCCGATGAGAGAAGAGGCCGTCGCCATGCTTCTGTCGCGGGCCGGATCTTCGCGGAAAATTTTGGATCGGCTGGTTGCCCGGGGGCTATTGACGAAAATAAAATACGATGGGCATATGTTCTATTTAAAAAATTTGGAAAAAGCCGATAAGCGCCGGCATGGCCATGATTGATTATCCCGAAAACCCCGTGCGGCTGCAAACGCCCATGAACATCAAGGACGCAACGAACCTGATCGCCCGCAACGGCCACTCGCACTGTTTGCTTTGCGGGAACCTGCACCCGAAATCGTTGAACCTGTCCTTCCAGGCCGAAGAAAACGGCGGCGTAAAGGCGCGATTCACGGCCAAAGACGATCTCCAGGGGTATGAAGGAATCCTTCACGGAGGCGTCATCGCCGCGTTGCTGGACGAGGCCATGACCCACTGCTTGTTTCATCGGGGGATCCGGGCCTACACCGGCGACCTGCGCGTTCGCTTCGTGCAGCCCGTCGCCTGCAATGCGTCTTTGAAAATAAAAGCCCGGATTTTATCCTCACGCCCGCCGTTTTATCTTCTTAAAGGCGAAATCACGGTCGATAAAAACATCGTGGCCTGGTCCGAAGCCAAATTCATGCAACGCCCCATACCTTAATATTGGAGTAAACCTCATGAAACCCGTAAAAAATGTCAAATACATCTACTGGCTGACCCAACAGGAAGAAGCGGACCTCGGCGCGGAACTGGAAGCCAAGGGCGCCAGGCTGAAACACGCCAAAGGAGTCACCTGTACGCCCCTGGACGTTTTAACGCGCATTGCCGCCGTGGCCCCCGAGGTTTGGCTGGACCATTGTCCCAGGGCCGGCGCCTGGTACCGGGCATCGGAAAAGAATGGACAATTCCTGATCGTCAGTTCTTTTGAGCTTCAGGGGTACGAAGATCGTTTAACCGCATTGATCCGGCCTTTTGATTTTCAACCGCCGCGCAAGGCCGGTCCGCGGGAAATTGAAAAACTGGTCGAGTCCCCGGAGTTTTTGCGGCAAATGCCCCCGCAATGGGGCCGGGCTTCGGACAATGAAAAAAGAATTTACCTGCGCTGGGCCCATAAATTGGGTTCGGAAATAAAAACTTTTGACGAGCTTTGGCGCATTCATTCCGCCAACCACGCCAATTTTATCCGGCCGGTTTTTTATATTGAAAAAAACGGGCGCCCGGTCCCCTATTCGCTCGACCAAAGCGCGCATCTCTGCTCTTGCTGTTTGGAACTTTTCGACATCCTGGGACAGGAACACCGCGAAAAACTGGTCCGGCCCTGTCCGGGGGCTGTTTTCTATGCCAGGCTCGAGCCGGACCAATATTTCCTGGTGGAGAAAGTTTTTTGATCCCGGAAAACACGGGATTAAAAAATCTGAAAATAGCGCGTCTGCATTCAAATGACATTCACACAGTAGCAAATAAGCAACCGTATCGCTTCATCTCAAAATAGGCGCCGGCCCATATCGTCAATCATTGCAATCGGTTGACCTTTTCCCTCTCCTTGGAATCCTATTGGCATAAAGTATGCTTTTTAACATGATGATTGATTCCTCAAATAGACGGAATTTGGAATGATCTGGGAATGGGTTCCAGGTCCATGGCTTCTCCAAAAGAGACCATGCATGGGCAGCGAATGTGGATGGCTTGGCTTTTTTCGCATCACCGAATGATAGACGCCAGATGCTTTCTTCATTATTCTGTCTTCTGAATTCCGACTTCTGTCTACTTGAGTTATTTCTGAAAAAGGAGGATACGACCATGCCAAGAGGAGACGGAACAGGTCCCATGGGAATGGGCGCGATGACCGGCCGCGCAGCCGGATTTTGCGCGGGCTATGCAATGCCCGGCAATCCGAATGTGATGCCGGAGCGCAGCTTTGGGATGGGTTTTGGACGGGGCCGCGGAATTGGCGCACGCGGCGCCGGCAGAGGCCGGCGCAACATGTTTTTTGCCCGCAATCAAGCAGGTTGGCCGCCTTTCGGCGGCAATGCGGCATCTTATGCCTATGCCGCGCCTTTTCAAAAACCCGATCCGGAAATGGAAAAGCAGGCCCTTAAAAACCAGGCTGAAACCCTGCAATCGGAACTCGACTTCATTAAAAAACGCCTGGACGAACTGGACAATTCCGCGTCGGCGCAATAATGACCGCCCGTTGTTTCGTTCGCGCCGGTTGTAGGCCGGCGCGAACGGCTCGACGGCGCGCGAAGTGTTGAATGAGAACGTCAAAAAGCCATGAGCGATACATTCGACGATTTCATAAAGGGCCTGCAGAACAACATTATGGACGATACCCGCGCGGTCTATGGGGAAATCGTTTATCAAAGATGGCTCAAGCCCTTATACGCGGGCGCCCTGCGGAATGCCGACGGATACGGCCGGATCAAGGGTTCGTGCGGCGATACCATGGAAATGTTTTTGAAATTTAAAAACGACAAAGTCAAAGAAGCATCGTTTCAAACCGATGGTTGCGGACCCAGTATGGTTTGCGGTTCGTATGCCGCGGAAATGTCTTTCGGCAAGACCCCCGATGAATTATTGGAAATAACTGGTGAAAAAGTACTCGAAGTCCTGGGCGGACTGCCGGAGAAAGACCGGCACTGCGCTTATCTTGCCGTAAATACGCTGCAGGAAGCCCTCAACGATTATATGAAAAAGCAACGCGAAATAAACATTTAAAAACCCGCATTAAAAAGATTTATAAAACGTGTCATACAAACCTGAAGTAAATACCGAAAAATGTAACGGTTGCGGGAGAATGCGTCGATACTTGTCCCGTGGATATCAATAAACTTAAAAATAAAAAATCGGTTTTGATCCATGCGAATGGTTGTTTCGGCTGTGAAAAATGTATTGCAGCCTGTAAACAAGGGGCGCTCCCGGTGACGGAAATTTAAACGGTCCTTTATGAAACAATCTTCACGAATGCATTCGCTCTATGAATGCCGTCGGAGGCTGGGAATAAAATGAAAATTCTTGATCATCTGATTTCAACGCTTAATTTCGCTACGCCGGTTAAAGATATCCGCCAGGGGGTGTTTCATACCGCGGTTTGGACCCGGAATTGCGGACTGGCGGCTACATTGCCCAGGGACGCATTGCGCCAGACTCCTCCATTGGTCCATGAACCGGGCTATCTCACGCAAAAAACCCCCCATGAGTTGGTCTCCATGGCTTATTCGGAGAGCATTCTCGAAGCCGCCATCGGCATGGCCGCAATCAATTCGCTCCTCCAGATCGATGAGTCCGCGTGCCTGGAGTTGAACGCCGGCGACCTGATCATGGAAAAAGGGGCCGGCAAACGCATCGCCGTTATCGGACATTTTCCCTTCCTGCCCAAACTACGCGAAAAGGCCAAAGAACTCTGGGTGATCGAAAAGAACCCGCGCGAAGACGATTTCGAGGAAGACCAAGCCGACCGTCTCGTTCCCCAAGCCGATGTGCTGGCGATTACGGGCACGGCTATAACGAACCATACGATTGAACACTTGCTCGCGCTCCGTAATCCCGCAGCCTTTGTCGTTTTACTGGGCGATACCGTGCCCCTTTCCCCGGTTCTCTTCGATTACGGCGTAAACGCCCTCTCCGGGACCGTCGTAGTCGATCCCGAACTCGTGCTTCGTTATATCTGTCAGGGCGCGAATTTCAGGCAAATCAGGGGAGTGAAACGGGTGACGATCATGAAATGACCCTATGTTGTTTAACGGGATGATAAGAAAGATTTTTGACAGGATCAACAGGATTTACTGGATTTTAAAATCATTTGAGGTTTTATTCTGTTAATCTTGTTAATCCTGTCTAAAGTTTTTTAAATCTTATCGACAATCTTTTCTCGATATCTTGGAATAAGAAGACCACTAAACTGAAAGGATCAGGGAAACCAAAACATGTCTTTATATGAATTTGAAGGCAAGCGACCCCAAATTGCCGTCAGTGCTTTTGTGCATCCGGAAGCCATTATTATCGGCGGGGTTCGGATCGATGAAGGGTGCTATATCGGGCCGGGCGCGGTTCTGCGCGCCGATTGGGGCCATATCGTCATCAACCCTGGCTCCAATGTCCAGGAAAATTGCGTGATCCACGCCGCTCCGGACGTCACCGCGGTTTTGGGACCGGACAGTCATATCGGCCACCATGCGACTTTGCACGGCTGTAAATTGGGCGCGCATGTCACAGTCGGCATGGGCGCCATTATTGACGAGCAAGTCGTGATCGGCGACGGCTGCCTGATCGGCGCGGCTTGTTTGGTGCCGCGCGGGACCGTTATTCCGGCCCATAAATTGGTGATCGGCGTTCCTGCAAAAATAAGAGGCGACGTGACGCCGGAACAGGAAGCGTTCAACTGGTGGGCCACGCGGCTTTATCAAGCCCTGCCGGCGCGCTGTCATATGGGATTAAAGCGCATGGAAACGGCTAACCCGGCCTAAGGGTTCGGGGGGTCGAGGAATCAAGGGCCCATGAACAATCAAAACGGCTCTTCCAAGATTTTTCAAAACAGTAGCAAAGGCGCATCTATTCATTGCTAATATAGTAGCATTTTAGCAACTGCACCCCGTGTTTCCCAAAGCCGATCCATCCGATATCATCAAGATAAACAGGCTATTAGGCTCTTATCCCTTCCCGAAGCGCTGTTGGCACAAGGAATGCTTCTACCCTTATTGAAAGGATACGGTGGCATTCGCGTGATAAAAGCAGCCTTCGCACATTGGGATAATCGCATTGCCCCGGTTTTCGACATTGCCCGGCATATTCATCTGGTCGAAATCGAATCGGGCCGAATCAGCGGGGAAAAACGGGAAATCCTGGCCGATGACCTGCCGGTTAAAAAGGTATTACGCTTGACGGAGTTGGGCGTCAATATCCTTGTTTGCGGCGCGATTTCCCGGCCTTTACACGAGTTGGTCGGGTCCTACGGTATCCTGGTCATTCCCTTTGTGACCGGCGATTTACGCGAAGTGATCCGGGCTTGGCTCGCCAACGGCCTGCATGGGAACAACTTTGTCATGCCCGGCTGTTGCGGCCGCAATCGCCGCAGCTTTCAACGAAAAGGTCGTAAAAATCAAAAGGAGGTATGATTATGCCAAGAGGAGATGGAACAGGACCCGCGGGCTCGGGCCGCGGACAAGGACAGGGGCGTGGCGGGCAAGGCAGTGGAAAAGGCGGCGGTCGCGGCCGCATGGGCGGTTCTCGGGCCGCCGGGCCGAGCGGATTCTGCGTATGCCCGACTTGCGGTCACCGCGAGCCTCATGAACGCGCCGTTTCCTGCATTCAAAAAAAATGTCCCAAATGCGGGATCGCCTTGACCAGAGAGTAAACCTTATCAGAGTTTTTCCCGAAAAGAAAACCTACAAAGCGTAATGAGTCTTTTCGGATAGCTCATTAAAAAAATTTTTAGACAAGATTAACGGGATTTACCGGATTAATAAAAAGCATTTATAGATTTTATCCTGTTCATCTTGTTAATCCTGTCTAAAATTAAAAAAAGGAGAATATGGATAAAATCGCCATCAGCAGTGAAGGCCCCACATTGGACGATCGGCTGGATCCCCGCTTCGGCCGGGCTGCCGGGTTCGTGATCATCGACCCGGATACCATGCAGCATGAATACGTGGACAACGGCGCATCCCAGGCCGCAGCTCAGGGCGCCGGCATCCAGGCCGCGGAAACAGTCTTCCGCGCCGGGGCAAAGGTCGTCTTGACCGGTTCTGTCGGACCAAAGGCCTTTCAGGCCTTGCAAGCCGCCGGGATCAAGATCGGCCAAAATCTTGAAAACATGACGGTCCGTCAAGCCCTGGAACGATATCAAAACAGTCAGGTCGAATGGGCGACCGGGCCGAATCGATAAAGACAAGAGTCGGCAGCCGGAAACCGAATTTCAGGAGATTTCAATTGCATGAATTCTTTAAGTGCATTGTCTTCTCCTTCTGGATACTGACTACTGACTTCTGACTACTTTAATTAACCGGCCTTAAAGGCCAACATAAAAGGAGTAAATATGGAAAACACATTGGTTGCCGTGCCGTCCGGGAATCCCGGCGGATTGCAAGCGGCGATGGGCGCCCATTTCGGGCATTGCGATCTCTACACTTTGGTGACCGTCGAGGGCGATAAAATTAAGCAAGTGGATATTATCCCCAACATGCCCCACCAGCAGGGCGGCTGCATGGCGCCGGTCAATTACCTGGCCCAAAAAGGCGCTAAAATCCTGATCGCCGGCGGCATGGGCATGCGCCCGCTCATGGGTTTCAATCAATCCGGCATCGACGTTTATTTCGGCGGCGATTTCCAAACCGTCGGCGATGCCGTCAACGCCTTGATCGCGGGTCAATTGCCCCAATTCAGCCAGCAGCATACTTGCGGCGGAGGCGGGGGAACGGTGTAGCAAAGCAAAACAAAGTGCCTAAAGTTGAAAGTGACTAAAGTGCCTAAAGTGAAAGCTATTTTGATTCATCAGAATTATTTGGAAACATATGATTTGTTTTTAAATTGTTTCAATTCCTCAACTTTAGTCACTTTAGCTCACTTCAAACTTTAGGCACTTCTTATCATGGAGTGAATATGTACCGGATTGCAATCGTATCATTAAAATTTTCTTCTTTTTCCGTTTTTTCACAAGCGCTGCAGGCCGGCGGACGGATATCCGTCGAATGGATTGGTTCGGGAGAAGAGGCTTTGGAACTGGTTAAACGCGCCGCCCCGGATCTCATGATCCTGGATGAAAAAGAAGGCGAACCGCCCGATTTCGCATTGGTGCGTAAAATCATGCAACAAAACGCAATGGTCAACGTGGTCATGATCGGCCGAATGCCGGAAAAGGAATTTCACGAAGCCGCCGAAGGCTTGGGCGTGCTCATGCAATTGTCTCCGCAAGCGGGTTCCGCGGAAGCGGAAGCGCTATTAACGCGGCTGGCCTCAATCGGGGCATTGCAATCATAACGTCTTTTCAAAAGGAGCTGCCATTGAAAAAGATCGGAATCATCATTTGCGCCCGTTACAAGGATTGCGGCGGCGGCAAGTGCTTCCGCGCCCTGCAGGAACGGCGCGGAGCGTTTGCAATCTATCCCGCCGGCGAACCCGTACAAATCGTCGGTTACTCGACCTGCGGCGGTTGCCCGGGCGGCAATGTCGAATATGTGCCCGCTGAATTCAAAAAAAACGGGGCCGAGGTCGTTCACCTTGCCACCGGTCTGGTGGTAGGCTACCCCCCCTGCCCCAACATCAGGCAATTCAAAACATTTATTGAAAGCCAGTATGGCCTGCCGGTGGTCATCGGGACCCATCCCATTCCCCAAAAATATATGGAGGCTCATGAAAAATTGCCTTTTTGGAAAGAGACCGACATGGCGGAAATGGTTAAGCCCCTTTTGGACGAACCTGTTGAGATCAAAACGGCCTATAATTGAAAGCTGGAGGCTTGTTTTACGCCGGCCATAAACCGACCGCCATGAAGAGAAAATAACCGCTCAACAAGGAGAATGTTTTATGAAAATCGCATTCAGTACATCCGGCAACGATCTCAATGCACCTCTGGACAGTCGTTTCGGCCGCGCTCC
>RPPU01000042.1 GCA_003819975.1 Desulfobacteraceae bacterium | reverse complement strand
CGGGAGCTGGAAGCCCGCTTGCGGGCGGAATACGAACGGTGCCTGGCCCTCGAACTGGAGCGGCCCGGCGGCATTCCGTCAGAAGAAGAAGAGGCCGAAGCCCGTGAAACCTGCCGCCGGGAGACGGGGTATCCGAACTGAAACAGGCCTTTTTCACGATACCGGAAAGGCCTTGTAGTTCTATTATCCGGATAGAATGCCATGAAATCAGCTTATTGGAACATAAATCCGGAAACGGGGAAGTTTTTTACCGCAGATGGCCGCAGATAGCCGCAGATGAAGAGGAACTTTGTTATTTCCGCCGACATAGCGAAATAAAAGCTTTATTTTAGCAGAAATCGCAGAATAGGGGGTCAGGTCTTGAACTATCAGTTTTTTATTTGTTGTTGAAATTATTGAATGTTCAGAAAGCATCGCTTGAAATCGAAAGCATTATAGAAATGATTATGAGAAAAACTGATATTTCAAGACCTGACCCCGCCCACTCCTATCTTGAGCGGCTTGGGAGGACTGAAGCATTATCCCGCGCCGATTGCCTGCGAGACCAATGTGCCGGCCGGGCCGCGCTGCGGAACAACCGGTTTCAATCACGACGAACAAAAGTGCGTCCGGAAATAAAGAGCTTCCGGTTTTTGTTAAGGAAAAAACAGGTTTCGGAAAAAGCGTTATTCCCATAACGCAAGTCGTTTGAGAGGCAGCCATCAATTAAAATTTTATTGAACCAGCCCGATGAGGATCAAGCATGATCGTCGTCAAGTAATATTAGCCCGTCGATTTCCCGGAAGTGGGCTTCAAAGGAATAAAGCATTAAGCCGTTTTTCATGGCATTGGCGGCGATCCAAATGTTGTTGGAGGGAATCGGTTTGCCTTTGTTCTTGAGCTGTTTTATGATCAGGGCGTAATAAGCGGCGGTTTCCAGGTCGTGTTCCATAATCTCCACACGGGGTGTGTTGAGAAAGGCGTCGAGTTCCGTTCTGTTTTTCTTTTCTTTGCTTCCAAGCGCAAAACCGGACAACAGTTCGGCGATGACTGTGATGTCGACACCGATGTAATCATAATTTCTGAACGTTTCCACCACGCACTGGTCTTTGTTTTTAAAAGCCGCATAGATGTTGGTGTCAATCGCGATTCGTCTCATGCCCAGACATCCTTATCGATTTTTTCGAAAATTTTCGTATGTTCCAGAAAGGCTTTGGTCTCTTCGGCATCCCATCCGCCGGCCAGATGATCCAAGTCATGGTGTTTTGTGAAAAGGGGTTTTTTGTCGATTCCGGTCATTTTTTTTAAGGCTTGCAGCACCCATTGGTTTAAACTTTGATTTTCTTTGGAAGCTTGAGCCTTAAGCGCCTGATTTAAGTGATCATCTATGCCGCGTATGGTTATGGTTTTCATTCCAACCTCGATTATAATAAATTTTGTCTTTAATTAGTTTAATAAATGCATTTAAAAACAGCAATCATTATTGTTGCATGTTTGACTGCATAAATATTTTTTATAATATTATCAGTATCTTATTAGGTAAATGGGGAAGTTTGCGGGTTTCTTCGGCTAGGGCTATTTCACATTGCTCTTTTAGGATCATGGCTTGCATGATTGGATACCTTTATAAAAAATGAGATAATCGCTTTCAGTTTTTAACAGATTTTATCATCTGTGGTAACCCGGGTATTAGGCTCATGGTCTTAATGAACATTTGAGGTTTTTTTAAATCAAGGATATTATTGAACTTTACATTGAAGATAAGGCCGAACGAGGGTATAGGGCGACCGGCCGGTCGCCCCTACATAAAGATCGGGCAAATACAGCAGGAGGGGCGGATTCAAAGCCCGATTGCCGTATAAAGGAGTGAATCATGCAGGAGAAGCAAACGAAGGGGATCATGGCCGGTTTGGCGGTTTTGGGTTGTCTGCTGACCGGTTACGGTATGATCGAAAAAAACAATACGGTTTTTGTGATCGGTTTGGCGGGCGTTGTGAGCGCCTATCTGATGTTCAGGAAGCGGTTGAAAACGCGGATCGTGAAACGGGAAAGGTGAAACGGGAAAATTTGGTGTACAAGGCGGTTCCTAACGTTTCACGTTTGCCGTTTCACGTTTTCGGCGGGTTACGGGTTGAAGGAGTGAAGCGGCGAAACGGAGACGGGGCGAAACGGCGATCCGCCTTTGCTAAGCCTACGGCGTGACAAGACGGCGGACTGGAAGGCGAAAAAGCGAATAACGAACATCGAATATCGAATGAGGAAGGCTACGTTCACACGTTCAAACATTCTTACGTTCAAACGTTCTCATTTCACCTTTTAACGATCCTTCGCACGACCCGGCGTTTGGGCCGGCGCACGACCCGGCGGACCATCTTGGGTTTATCGGGTGATGCAACCGGATGCTTTTGCCAATAGCGGCAGGTTGCCCGCGGGCATTTCAGGATTAAGGCCCCGTCCGGCTGGGTTGCCTCAATTAAAAAAGGATTTTGACATTGGGGGCAAGCCAGATAATAGGGTTGGCCCCAGCTGATAAAGCTGCAACCTTCAGCCGTGCATCTGAAGAAAGTGGATCCGGTGGCTGTTTTTTGGGTCTTAACCTTTCCGGTACGGCAGAGGGGGCATTGCAAGGCCAAGTCTTCCTGGAAAGCGGCGATTTGGCGCGCAATGGAGTCGTCTTCAATCGGCCCGCTTTCGGCCGGTCGGGTCTCTTCGACTTCGTCTTCAATCTCCGATTCTTCTTCCTCTTCTTCGGGCAACTCGGGTGCTTCCGGACTTTTGGAGTCCTGTGCGGGCATTGTTTCAGGCGTCGAAGAATCGGCGGATGGCGCGGGAATCGGCGCAACGGTTGCATCAGCAGATGGCGGTTCGACCGGAGGCGCCGGCGGGGCGGGTTGTTCCGCGCTTGAGAAAACTTCGACCATTTCCACCTTTTTAATTTCCACACCGGCCGGTTTGGCCTCGGCCGCGAGCACATTTGCGGATTGGATGGTTCCGGATTTCAGCAGGGATTCATTTAATCTGGACAATTGCGCCAAATCGATATTCAAGGCTTCCGCAATGGTTTTGCCGTGACCTTTTTCCACTTCAGGAGTCTTGGACGGGGGTGTTGGAACCGGCTTTGACGCTTTGGGTTCGGTCTGTTTTAAGGAATGCCCTTGTTGACTCAGCATAGAGTGGAACTGCTTGGCGCCGATATCCAATTCCTTGCGGCCGCTCTGGATTTCATCAATGGTCTGGATGAAGTAAGCAATCAGACCCATCCCGGGCATTTTAGGAAAGATTTTGTCCAGCAATTGAGCCATGCTGGTGACCGGTTTGAGGGCCATATAGCATCCCTGGGGGTCCTGCTGAAGATAACCCTTGGCAATCATTTCCCGGAGCGAGGGCTTTACATCTTCGTTTTGACTCAGACCCAGTTCCCTTAATTCTTTGTAAAGGGTCTCATCCGTGTATCGGGCGGGCGGTTTATCCGGAAAATTACCGATCTCCGTTTCACGTTCGGTGAAGAATATGAAACAAGAGACCGTTACCAGATCCAGGGGCATGCCGTTGATCCCAAATTTTGAACCGATCAGGCGTTCAAAATGTTGCACCAGGATCTGGTCAAATACCTCCCGGATGCGATAGGCCTTGTTTTGATTTTGCGGGGCTTGTGCTTCTTTTTCCAACTTTTGGCGACCTATGTTGTTTTATCGGTTTTCCGAATCCATGTCCAAAAGGGCCGCTTCATAGCTTGCGCCTATTTCGCGGGTTTGTTCCGGTTTTTGAACCGGCGGTTCTTCCGGGGCTTGGGCCTCCGGCAAGGGATTGACCCGGTCTCCGGAATGGGTGATGGAAAGGTAGTTCCCTTCGCGATCGATAACGATGGACAACCGGACTTTAATGTCGAAATCGAGTTTGTACGCGACCCGGTTTTCATGGACAATCAGGTCTCCCTGTTTGTATTCCACTTCTTCTTCAATGGCCAGGTTGTGATACTTTTTGAAAATCTCCTCCACGACACTCCAATCAAGGTCCGCGGTTATACTGTCAATCAATTCCCTTTCGCCGCTCTTGATCACATCGGCCTTGGTGATTCTCATTTTTTAAGCTCCTTTCAACCGTCGATTCCGGCGGATCTAATTTTATATCCCGTGGGTCTGTCCGGCCCTCTTTTGATTTTCACGGCCGGGATGACGCGCAATGATTTCCTCTGCCAAGTGCAGATACTCCCGGGCGCTGTTGGCTTCCAAGTCTTGAAGCAATAAGGCTTTGCCGTTCAGGGCCGATTCGCGCAAAGGCACATCCCGGGGGATCACGCTCCTGAAAACCAGTTGGGGAAGGTTGGTTTGCACCCGGTCGGCGATCTGACGCGAGACCAGTTCATTCTTGACATACATGGTCAGGAGAATACCCTCCATTTGGAGCTGCAGCCGTAATTTTTTACGAATAGCCTGGATAACCTGCATCCACTCCAGAAGTCCTTCAACGGCAAAAAGTTCGCATTGCAGAGGAATTAAAAGGGAATCGGCGGCCACAATGGCGTTCACGGTCAATAGATTCAGAGCCGGCGCCGAATCAATCACAATAAAATCATAATCCGCGCGGCAGCTTTGCAGCAGATCCCTGAGGGCCCATTCTTTCCGCGGCTTTGCTTTTAATTCAATCTCGGCTTTTAAAAGCTCGGCGCGCGCCGGGAGAATGTGCAAAAGGTCGAGCTCACATTGCAGGATCAGTTCCTGAACCGGATACAAGCCCAGCAAGCCGTGATAAAGGGTTTTTTCCAGTTGGCGTTTATCGATGCCCATGCCCAGAGTCGCATGACCCTGAGGATCGCAATCAATCAATAAAGTGCGCTTTTCAGCGATCGCCAATGCTGTCGAAAGATTGACAGCGGTGGTGGTCTTCCCGACCCCGCCCTTTTGACTGGTTATGCAAATGACTGTGCCCATTTTATTGTCCTGTATAACCCCGTGACCATGGCTTTTTATATGCAGAGACTCTCTAACTCGTTCATTTTAGGCAAAAAGCGGGAACAGCGGATCATTCCCCAGTCATTAAAGGTCCATGCATTTATGAAAATTGCAAGAGTCATACCATGTTTAAGTTTGGTTTATATTAGTGATCTTAATTATATTATATTTATCTTAATTTTTAAAATTAATCATATTAAATAAAATTATATTAAATTTAGTTGGAATGAGTTTTGCAACCTTTAAGAGAAGGTTATTTATAGGGAGCATCTATTGTCCACAATAATTACCATAAATGGTATTGAAGAGTCTATCTCCAATCTGCAATATCGCAATAAATCCGCCTTAAAATATCAATTGGTCCATGCCATACGCGATTTTTATCGAGATGAAAAAAGCACAGAAACATTACAGGCCATTGACGGCGATCAATTGATCCAACGTTTATGGCAGATAGACAGCGATCCCATTGCGCTCAAAAATAAAAGGAAAAATCTTAACAGCATTAAATCAACGATTAATACGGATCTGCGCAAGCTTTATCAGGAAGGTTTAAACCCGGAAGGGATTGTGATCGGCCCGGCCAATGTTTTTATCATGTCCGAGGAAGCCAAAGAAGCGGCATTTGAGACTTTTCGTTCCACCATGGAAAAAACCGGCTCCATCGATTTGGGGAAAATGCTGGAAGTCCTGAATATTATCAATGAGTCGTTATCCAATGTGGAAGGAATTATCGCAAAAGAAGGCTCCAGCGCCGCGGAAAAAATGAATGAATTAAAATCTTTGATCCGGGGTTTATCCGGAAAAGTGAACCTGGAACGATCTTTTTTGGAACAATCTCCGGGTAAAATCCATCTCAGCGCGGAGCAGGCGGTCAGGGAGTTTAGTGAAGAATCGCCGATTGAGGGAATCCGGAAGTCTGAAGATAGCAGAACTTTTTTGCGGGAGTTGTCGGATTTTCCTGAGCCGGAAGAATTCGAACCGGCCGGAGAAGTTTTTGAACAGGCTTTGGAACAGGCTGAAATGCCCCAATGGCCGGCGGACGCACAACCGCAAACGGCGGAGTTGAGCGGAGATGAGCTGGACCATTTGGATGAGATGGCTATTGAGGAGCAGCCGGTCGCTGAGCAGGAGATTATTGAAGATGATGCGGAATTAGGCGCCGAATCGGCGGAACCCGAAGAAAAGGACGAGATTGAGATCGCCGCCGAACCGGTTCCGGTTGAGGCGCAGACAGCGGAAACAGATGAATTCGAGGCTGATGCGGAACTGGAAACGGAGGAGCTGTCGACTGAAGAGGTGGAGATCACGGATGACACGGATTTCATTGCCGAAGAAATGGCCGAAGAGCCGGTGTTGTTGGCCGATGAAGAAGATGTGCCCGCGGAGATTGAAACGGAAGAATTGATCGTTGAAGAGGAAACCGGTGTTGCAACGGCCGAGAGCGATGCGGAGATCGTTGCCGAGGAGATCCCGGAACCGGCCGAGTCGATCGAAGTCGAAAGACCGGAAAGCGCGGAAGAAGAGGCCCTGATTCTTGAAACGCCGGAATCCGATAGCGAAGAGGAAATACAAGATGAAGATACGGATCTGATTGAAACCGAGCTTGTGGAAACGGAATTGCCGACCGAGGCTGCGGCAGTGTTTTCGGACCCGGAAATTGAAAAGCGCGCGGATGCTGTTGACGCTGAATTTCAAGAGCCATTCGAAGAGTTGCCGGAAACCGAAGAGACGGAAGCGATCGGTCTTTCTGAAGACGAAGCGCTCGCCGAGGAGGAGGAACCGGAATTGGGGAGCGCCGGTGACGAAATCCCGGCCGATTTGGACGATCTGGAAGCGGTTGAAGCTTTACCCGAGCTTGAAGAGATTTTGGAAGAGGCCAATGAAGATGTGGAAGAATTGGACCTGGAAGAGGCCGGAGAACCGGAGGTTGCAGTCCTTTCCGAAGCAGATCAAGAAGAAGAAATTCCGGAGCCGGAAACCGTCTCTTCATCGTTTGAGGAAAGCGCCGCTTTGGCGGGTGAGATTCCGGAAGAGTGTGAAGAGCCCGTTCACTCTTTGGAGGAGGATGAACCGACCGATGCCTTCATCACGGAGCAAGATCCGACTGTTGCGGAAGAAACGGAAATCGAACCGGAGTCTGAAGATGATTCCTTGCTTGAACCGTTGGAGGGCCTGGAATGGGCCGATGAAGAAGAGATCGTGCCGGAAGCGGAAGAGATCGCCGCCGATGAGTTGGAAGAGGTCGCGGGTGTAGAGGCTGAAACGGCATCGATGGAGCCGAGCGCAGATGAAATTCTTGAAGAAGTTGAAGAAGATTCCGCGGAGGAAAATGCCGTTGAAACGGAAGAGGATGACTTTATTGAAGTGGAAGCGACCGGAGATGAGCTTTCCGTTGGTGCGGAAGAGTCCGAGGCCGCGCCGGCCATTCTGCCGGAAGGTCTGCTGGGGGCCGATGAAACGGATCTGAAAACCAATGCGGAGAAAGCCCGTTATTTGGCCGAGGACTTCAACGATTCCCTGGCAGCCATGGATAAATTTCATAATCAGTATATTCTCATCCCGCAAGGGCGTTATGTCATCGGCAGCCGGCCCGCGCAAAGCGGGGCTCAAGCGGAGAGAGTCAAGGAGCTGCCGGATTTTTATATGGGTAAATTTCCGGTCACCAATGCCTTGTTTGAAATATTCATCGAAAAGACCGGTTATAAAACCACGGCTGAAAAAAGAGGGTTTGGTTTGGTTTATTACCCGCGCTGGCGCCAAACCAAAAATGAGCGCTCCGGTCTGAACACGGTTACCTATCGTTCCGCCTTGGTCAGTGAGTCTGTTCAAGGCGCTTGTTGGTATCAACCTTCGGGACCCGGCAGCACGTTACATCACAAAAGAAATCATCCGGTGGTGCAGGTCAGCCTCGAAGATGCCCTGTCTTTTGCCGCCTGGACCGGGAAAAGACTGCCGCGAGAAGAAGAATGGGAAGCGGCCGGCCGAGGCGCGAAAGGCCGGATTTATCCTTGGGGTTCCCGTTGGAAAAAAGGAGCCTGTAATGTGGAAGAAAGCGATTTAGGCGATACGGCGCCGGTTGAATTTTATATGACGTTTGCGAATGAATTCGGCTTGGCGGATCTGCTGGGAAACGTATTGGAATGGACCGCGGATGCGGTTGAGGAGAACGGTCGACGGAATTATGTGGTCAAAGGCGGAAGCTGGATTTCAAAACCCGGGGTGCGTTTAACGGAACGTTTAAAGCTGGAAAAAGAAACCTGCTCCAATATTTTAGGTTTTCGATGTGTGGCTTATTAAAACGAATTCTATATCTCTTAATCAAATAGACGGAATTCAGGAGTCAGAATTTGCACAATCAGAGAATGGATTTCAGATCGGCAGAATGTTTGAGACTATATAAAAGTATCGTTTAAATAAGTAATTTTAATTTTAAATTATATATTTTATTGTAAAATTTATAGCCATTGAATATGGCTCAATTTTTGCTTAAATATTTTTATAGTTCATTGCCGGCAATAAGAACCGGGTTTTAAGGCATGTGATTTAGACGATAGGTGTAAAAGCCGGGATTAATCGCTAAAAAATTTTTTCAAAATGGGGTGATCCGATAAATGACCTTGCCCGTGGATCAAAATAAAGATGAAAAATTGAAAAGATTCGTACAAATTCTGCATAACGTTCTTTTCTTCAACACGTTTTCCATTGATGAACTATATAGCATCGTATCGGAAGATCGTCTGATCAAATGGAAAAAATTTCTCAAAGGCAATACGGTCTTTAAAGAAGGCGTGTTCGATCAGCATTTCTATATTGTCATTCAAGGGAAAATGGAAGTTGTTCAATCGGACCATACCCAAAAAGAGGCCGTGGTCGGAATCATTCAACAAGGCGAGATTTTCGGCGAAATGGTGGTCTGCGCGCCCGATAAACCGCGCAGGGCCGGTGTGCGTACGGCGAGTCATGAGGATGCCGTTGTATGCGAGATCGATGGGACTCTCGTGGAAACCGCGCCGGCCCCTTTAAAGGCAAAGTTTCTGAAAAAATTTTTGGACCTTATTCTGGGAAGAGTCAAGACCGCCGAACCGGACGTCCGTTTTTATGAAGAAATTATCCAATATGCCACGGAGCATAAACATATTTCCTCCCAAGAATTTTTCCTTTATTCCGTTGAGACCGCCATCAACGAAAACAACCGCTTTACGCAATATATCAAATATACGGATTTTTTGGTTAATCGGAAAATCCCGGCCGAACAAGCCGGAGAATTGGTACGAGGCATCATCATCAAAGCGGTTGAAAAACTTTCAAAATCGATGAACGCGGTCTGATCGTTCAGGCAGGTAGGTTGTAGGTGTTTAGGCTATAGGAAAAACGGATTTAACGATATGCAATGTTGGGGTTAAAACAGCCGAATCCGCGATTAGGTTTGATGGCGGGGCAGGCGCACCACGATGGTCGTGATGTTTTTGTCGATGCTGATTTCAATCTTGCCTTTCAGCAGCCGGATAATGCGATGGGTGATGTATAGGCCGCGGCCCCGACCTTCGCCTTCCAAAAGCCGCAGGCGTTCTTCTTCGGAAAGGTTGCCGGTATTGCTGATCTCCGCGCAGGCCCATTTTTCTTCGCTAAAAGTGCGGACGGCCAAAAATCCGCCCCGGGGCGGAATGGCGTTGGTGGCGTTATTCAAGAGATTGTCCAGAATGCGTTCGAGCAACAGCGGGTAGCAATGTACAAAAAGGTTGTCTTGAAAAGGCCCTTCACGCAACTCCACAAATTGTTTGAGCTGCTCCTGGATCGCTTCTTTATTGATCTCAAAACGATGTTGAAGCACTTGAGTGAGATCGATGACTTTCTCCTTGCCCACATGATAGATGCTCAAAGCCATTTCCTGCAGGCGGTTGGTTTCTTCGACCAGAATGTCGAGATAACGATAAATCGACGAGTCCTTTTCCAAGGGATAATCTTTTTCAATCAGGGTTTTTAAACGGCGCGCAAAACCGGCCGTGGCAATGGCCGGGTTCTTGAAATCGTGCAGAATGTCGTCCAAGCGCTCCATGCGTTGGGCTTTCATCAATTCCCGGCCCAGAAAAAGAAAGATCTCGATTTCTCCTTCGGTATAACGCTGGCGGTGGTCCAGGGCGTCAAAGGTCATGAAATGAGTGATCTCTTCGCCGACATTCAGGGGCATATACAGGATGGAATTGATATTATAAGCGGTAGAAAAACGTTTGACATTTTCGGAAACAATCCGGCTTTTTTGAGGATCCATGACCAGGATATAAGAGGGGGTGACCATTTCATATAACGAGTCATCGTAATATTCCTGCAGGCGCAAGACCAGGGCAAAAGCCGGTTCGCTTTTGACCGCGAATCTTTTACCGATGCCGTGAAATCCCTGGTGTTCCGGGTAACCGGCTTCGAGCAAAGCATATTCGCGGTCTTCGGAAACAGAGAAAAGGGCGCAACTCTGAACATTGATGATATCGGCCAATTCGGGAATGACGCGATTAAAGACTTCTTTCATCTTCACGCCTTCGCTGGCCCCCAGTTTCAAAAATATTTTACGCACAATCGCTTCTTTTTTTTCATTGACCTTATGCATGGCCAGAATTTTTTTACGGGCAATGACAAAACTGAGACGCCGGGCCATGAGTTCGGCGGCCTGGATTTCCAAGGGGGTGAAAGCGCGGTCTTTATGGGGGAAATAAATCTGGATGACGCCGATGGTATCCCTTTCATGCGGGAAAAAATGGGGAATACCCAAGGGGACCGCCAGCAGGGAGAAGATCCCGACCCGCTCCGTGATCTGTTTGTCATGATAGAGCGGTTCATTCAGGATATTCGGCACGAGATAGGTTTTTTGCGTCTTAACGACCAGCCCGGCCACGCTGTTTTCCAAAGGAACATGACTGGGTCGTGTTTCTTCTTCAAACGGATAGGAACCGGAAGAGAGCAGCTGCTCGGTGAGCGGGTCGTAAATCCGGACGGTGGCCAAACGCGCTCCCAAAAACTCCACCATGTGTTTGGCGGCCAAGGAAAGGGTCTCCGGTTCCGAAAGGTCCGGATTGATCTCGATGATTTCTTCGACTTTTTTGACGATATTGGAAAGAAACTCCGGGAACATGTACTCTTTCAGCCAATCAATCAGCAGTTCCCAGAAAGGCTCTTCCAGGACGCATCCCTGAGCCCAGGGTTGCTTTTTCAGTTCGGTAATGAAAGAGTTTGGATGTTCCGTCATTTTTGTCATTCGCTATAGTCTGTGATCGGATATAATCAATAAATAAAACTGAAGGTTCGTTGCCTCATAAAGCGTCTCGACAGTTACGTCGCCGGACGGTATTCTGTTGATTGAATATCGAATATCGAACACTGAATTTCGAATGATGAAGGTTAAGAATGCTCTTAGGTTTTGGTTTTTACTTCGGTATTCATTATTCAATATTCGATATTCGACATTCAATGCTTCGCTTTTTTCTACCGATTAACCGGAAAAACGTTTGCTTTACCTATTTAGCGCTTAAATCCTTAACTCCTTGCAGGATGATATCGAACAGATCCCGGATTTCCGTTTTTTCCACACAGGAAAACGCGATGCGGATGTCTTTTTCACCCAAAGAAATCAGGCCCACGCCGTATCGATTGAGCAGGTGCAGGCGCAAGGTCTCGGCGTTTGATTTTTTAAGCCGCAAACACATGAAATAACCGGAATTAAAAGGGTAAAGATCCCAGGCGTCTTTGTATTTAGGGTCGGCTAAAACCCGTTTCACTTCTTTGGCCCGTTCCGTCATAATCTTAAATTTTTGATCCTTTTCGGTTTGCAGGGTCGCCGACTGCAATGCTTTGAGCGTCATGGATTGGCCCAGATGCGATGCGCTGGAAATGGAGCCCCTGACCGCACCCCCGGTTTTTTTCTCCAGGGCTTCATAAACCTGAGCTTGGTTGTTTTGGGCCCAGATGCCGTATGTAATAAATCCCACTCGCAAACCCCAGACATAATATTCTTTGGTGGCGCCATCGACCTTAACCACTGCCAATTTGGGATGTTGAAAAGCCAGACGGCTGAAGATGGACTCCTTAAGGACATTTTCCTCATAAAAAAGTCCGAAATAGGAATCATCTGTTACAGCCAGGATATTGGTTCCTTTTTGGGCGGCGGTAGTTAATATGCGTACAATGCCGTCGGCTTCCTGGGTTGTCACCGTGTAACCGGTCGGATTATTAGGGAAATTGAGTAGGATAATCAATTTAGATACTTTTTGAGCCTCGGTTTGAATGGTCTGTTCCAATCCTTGCAGGTTAAAGCCACCGGCTTGGTCAAAAAGAGGGAACGTGGTCATTTGAGCGCCATGGCGCACATTGAAGATCAGGTTGTAGTTGCCCCAATTTTTATCAGGCAGGATGATCGTATCACCGGGATCAACCCACATATCCGCCATAACAGCTAAACCATGAGTAATGGCATTGGTCACGACCGGCAAGCTCACCTTTTTCCCGATCAATGAAGGGTTTTTTTCAAACAAAGCTTCCTGCCAGACCCTACGCAAAGGATTAATACCGAAAGAAGGGGCATAGGTCAGGGCTTCGGTTGGGTTAAGGTTATTGAGCATATTCATAACTGAGGGCAGATACATGGTCTGGCCCTTTTCAGTGGCCATACCGATGGTGGCATTATATTTATGAGCTTTTTCTTTGGCTTCCGCACCCTGAGTCAGGATGCCTTTGGGGAAAAAGAGGTTTTTGCCGACTTGCGACAACATGGCAAAGACATGAGGATTGGCTTTTTCAATAATCGTGTTCAGTTCATTGGCAATGGGATGCATGATGATTTGACTCCTATTTTGATGAAAGTGAGATTAATTAAGCAGCGCTTATAAAGGGTTATAAAAATAAATAAAAATTATACAAGCCTATTATAAATAATAACCTGTTTTATTTTAAAAGGCTATATTTTTGTGGTCATTATTCTATATTATTAAGGCCTTATTGCCCCAATTTTTCCTTAAAATCAAAGGCAATGGCCTGGATTTTATAGCTTGACTTAAAAAGACCTCTATTTATATATTCCTTCTATTTAACCTTTTATAACCTGAAAACCTTAGGGTTGCCTTTGGGAGAGGGGAAAAACGATGAAAAGAGATGTAGTGGTTGTCAGTGCCTGCCGAACAGCGATCGGAGATTTTGGCGGTTCCTTGAGCGCCATCTCCGCCAATGATTTAGGAGCCCATGCGATTAAAGAAGCGGTCAAGCGGGCCAATATTCGCAAAGAAGATGTGAACGAAGTGATTATGGGCAATGTTTTGCCGCACGGCTTGGGGCAAAACCCGGCCCGCCAAGCCACGGTTAAAGCCGGTTTGCCTTGGGAAGTGGGATCCATCACCATTAACAAGGTCTGCGGTTCCGGTCTCAAAGCGGTGATGCTGGGCGCGCAGGCGATTCAATGCGGCGACGCCGAAGTGGTGGTGGCCGGCGGTCAGGAGAATATGAATCTTTGTCCTTATATGCTGACCAAAGCCCGGACCGGTTACCGCATGAATACGGACAAAGTGCTCGATGCCATGGTTTGCGACGGTCTCTGGGACCATGTCAACGATTTTCATATGGGCATGAGCGCGGAATTATGCGCCCAAAAATACAATGTCAGCCGGGAAGAAATGGATCAGTGTTCCCTTCATTCCTATCAAAAAGCCTGGAAAGCAGTCGAAGGCGGCAAATTCAAAGCCGAAATCGTACCGTTTGAAGTGCCCGGTAAAAAAGGCGAACCCAAGATTTTCGACACGGATGAAGTAGCCATGCGCGAGCCGCGTACCAGTCTTGAGACCCTGGCCAAATTGCGGCCGGCTTTTAAAAAAGACGGCTGTGTCACGGCCGGAAACGCCTCCAAGATCAGCGACGGCGCGGCTGCTTTGGTGCTGATGTCCCGCAACAAGGCCAAGGAATTGGGCTGTAAAGTATTGGCCAGTTTGGGCAGTCAGGGTGCTTCGGGTCTGGACATGAAATACGTGCTTATGGCGCCGATTCTTTCGATTCCCAAAGTACTGGCCAAGGAAGGTTTGAAAATAGAAGATATCGATCTGCACGAGATCAACGAGGCTTTCAGCGCCTCCTCGGTGGCCATTAACAAGGAATTGGGCATTGACCCGAACAAAGTCAATGTGCATGGCGGAGCCGTTGCGCTGGGTCATCCGATCGGAGCCAGCGGCGCCCGGGTTTTGACGACTCTGATTTACGCCCTGAAAGATCGCGGAGCCAAAATCGGCCAGGTCTCTCTTTGCCTGGGCGGCGGGGAAGCGGTTACGCTGGTGGTGTATAATGAGTAGGAGAAAGGGTTCAAGGGGCCAAGGG
>RPPU01000041.1 GCA_003819975.1 Desulfobacteraceae bacterium | reverse complement strand
GAATATGAACTTTCTCATTTTTTTATAGGCAGGATTTACCTAAAAATGGGCCGGAAGATGGAAGCCAAAGAAATGCTCACAAAGGCGATTGATTTTGATCCGAAAGCTCCTTATGCAGAGGAAGCGCGAAAATTATTGAGCACGATCAAGCCTTAGGAGAGCCGGCCGATCACATTATTCTTGATCATTTTTTTAAATCACCCAAAAGAGAATCAACGCAAAAGGTTGATTCTCTTTTTTATTTCAAAAAACCATAAAAAAAGGATAAAATGACGTGATGATTTTTATTATGATTTCCGCGATAGCACCCGCTCTGAAAGCTTCTTTATACGGGCCTATAGATCGTGAAGACCCTCTGCTTACCATACCATTCAAACCGTCTCAATTATTCCGTGGTCTTAAAAAGGACAATGCCGCATTTTTGACAACGATAGGCCGGGCAAGTTTCGCTGTTATCCATGACTTTTTCTCCTTCTTCCTTGCCGATAGCACTAAAATAGCAATGCTTATAAGAAGAACCGTATAAAAACCAACCCCAAACCGTGCCCCTTAAATAGACCAAACCCGACTTCATTGTATTTTTGCACTGAGGACATAAAATCTCCGCCTTTACCTCTGCACCCTCTTCTCTTTCCTCCATTATGGGTTCGAGATCTTCGCTGCTCGCAGGATAATAAATGGCTTTGTTGGCAAATGGAATACCGCGTCTTTTTAACTCCGCCATAGCAATATCCAAGGCTTCCCGGGTATAACCTGAATAGGTCTTTTCCACGGCTTCCAACAATTCTCCGTCTGTCATCCCGGTGATCACTTCCTTGACCGCATCGTTCATATATTATTCTCCGGCCGGTTTGAACCCGGCAGCAAAGCGCCTTAGAGTTTCATTCATAGGCATTTTTTCCGCCTGGGGATTGTTAAACATATTTCGGTAAACCTGTAGCAAATAAAGTTTTCTCTGAGCAATCAACACGGTAATTTGATAGCGCTCCGGTGCCTTGCAGACACCCCCGAACATGGTTTGCGGCCAAATCGCTCCGGAAGCATCGCGTAGTTCTTTTCCCATGATGACTTCGGCCGTACAGCCGTGACTTCTCAAAAAATAGGCACGGACTTTCCGCAAACCGATCTTATCCAGTGATTTTTTTGGATTCTTGAATTCAAAGGTCGCAAAAAGGAACATGGTTCCAATGGTCGGATCAAAAGCTTGATAGCTTCTCTGAATTGCTTTGCCCCAGGGAAGGGAAACTTCGTTATCAAAAGGCTCGCCCGGCTCGGCCGGCATGACGATGCTGCCGCCGTCAAATGTCAGAACAACCGCCTCTGCTCCGGCCAGAGATACAAAACAAAGCAACATGAAGAACCCGATAATCGCTTTGATTAATTTGATCTTCATCGTTTCTGCACTCGACCTCGACCCATTGAATCTCAGTTTTTTAGGCTTCTTATTCCAAAATAGCGGCAGGGGGGATCTCTAAAAATAAGCCTTTTTTGGCTTTTTGATTCAATTCTCAAGGGCTGTTGTTGATAAAGTGTATTTTTAGAGATCCCGGGTTGTCGATAAGGAAAAGATGATGCATTCATCGCCTTGTTAGCAAACGGATTCGCATTTCGGCGCTTTCCGCCGGAACTTTTGTTCCGGCCTCGCTGGAACTCCTGTTCCGGCCTCGCTGGAACTTCTGTTCCGGCTGGCCGGAATGACATTTTTTTTGATCCTGTGTTTTTGGAGATCAAAAAAAATAATCTTATAATCTTGAATCAGTCGGCTTGCCCGCAATTTTCAATCACGATTTTTTTTGAAGTTTGCCCGCTACGGGATCCATAAGCTTCGATTTTCTTGACCACATCCATGCCTTCCGTAACCTTGCCGAAAACCACATGCTTGCCGTCCAGCCATTCGGTTTTAATGAGGGTGATGAAAAACTGCGAGCCGTTGGTGTTAGGCCCGGCATTGGCCATGCTCAACAGACCGGGACCGGTGTGTTTGAGTTTGAAATTTTCATCGGCAAACTTCTCGCCATAAATCGATTTGCCGCCCGTGCCGTTGTGATTGGTGAAATCGCCGCCCTGGCACATAAAATCGTTGATCACCCGGTGAAACGAGCTCCCCTTGTAGCCGTATCCCAATTCACCGGTGCACAAAGCCCGAAAATTCTCAGCCGTCTTCGGCACCACATCGTCGTGCAGCTCAAAAACGATCTTCCCCAATGGTTCTCCGTCCGCAGACATGTCAAAAAAGCATTTTACGGTCATATAAATCTCCTTTTGATTCTTAAAATTATTTAATAGTAAAATAAAATCGTGTCATCTGATTAGGGAAAATCATATATCATAACCGAACATCAGCCGCATACCTTTTAATGATTCTTTTCGTATTCCTATAATATAAGGCCCTTAAAAATCCAAAATATTGTAACATATCAAAGCTTTACCAGAATTGACCGCTGTTAGACTATCTGGCAAAAAAACAGAGATTATCCTTTTATATCTGCCAATTTCCTGAATGGAAAAACCTGCCCTGAAACGTAAACCTGAAGACCGGAACTTCACGTGATGATTTAATCAGACCAAAAACCTTGAAGGATTTTTCTTTAAATCAAGCAGTTCAGGTGCCGGGTACGGATCCCGAGATTGATAGCCAGCCGCCATTTTGACTTTTAAAAATCGCTATTGAGGATTGGGCGGCGGTCATCAGGGGACGTCAGATAGCCGTGTCATTATTTCCTTTGGGGTTTGGATAACGTTGATTTTGCGAGGATCATCTCCAAGGCTGCCAGTCGACTTTTTTGACCTCTCCGCAAGCTTTGTCAAGCAAAGCAGTATAGTCATGAAAAATAAGAAATTTCTATACCGATCTTTTGCAAAATTTAAATCGTTTACGCTCGATGCTATTATAA
Source organism: Desulfobacteraceae bacterium (assembly GCA_003819975.1). The sequence goes on along the minus strand of RPPU01000041.1, from coordinate 11,495 downwards.
AACATCCGCCGGGGCCGCCGCCACCCCCGCCGGCTAAAACGGTTGAGGCCGTGGAAGTGATTGCCATCACCGTATTGGAAGCCGCGGAATCGGCCAAAGAGTCGTAAGCAAAAACCCGATAGTAATAAGTGGTTCCGGACGAACAGGAAGAATCCGTATAAGCAGTTGCGTTTTGCGTTGCCGTGCCGACCTGGCTCCAGGTTCCGGTCACGCCGCTGGGACTGCGTTCCACCCGAAAACCGATTTCGTTGACGGACGTCTCCGTCCAGCTCAGGCTGACCTGACTGGAAGAGACGCCGGTGACGGTGACCCCGCTCGGCGCCGCAAGCACTCCGAGAACCACGTTGGCGTCATTCGTAGGCGCGGCATTACCGTTGGCATTATACGCCTTGATGCGATAATAGTAGGTTGAACCGGCCGCAATGGTCATATCGCTGTAAGCGGTGACCCCGCTACCGACCGCCGCAATCTGGGCATAAACCCCGGCCGAACCTGTTTTTCTTTCAACTTTAAAGCCGCTCTCATTAGTCGAATGATCGATCCAGCTCAAGTCGGCTTGGGTATAACTGGCCGGATCGACCTGCAGAGTCCCGGCCGAGTAGATCAAATCAAAAGAAACAACCGTGTTGCCGCTTACCACCAACGCATACGGCTGCGGCCCCTGGGGCACATTATAACCGAGCACCCAGGCTGAATATGCACCGCCGGCCGGGGCAGCCAGGTCGACTCCCTCGACATTGTTGGTTCGGTCGATCGAATGACAGGCCGCTTCCGACGGATCATAGAGCTGCAGATCCAAGTCATTGACCAGGCCGCCGTTGGCAGCGGCGCTGCCCGGGTAATCGGTCCAGGCCAAAGTCACAAGCAAAACCTCGCCGCTATCCGCTTGAAAATTATACGTATGGGTGGTTCCGGACGTTGTCTGCCCCGCGGTCTGATCGTAATAAACCCATTTACGCGGAAGCTCGGGATATAAAGATTTCTCGAGATCGAGCCTGCCCCAGCCTTGCACATTATTTGGCCGGGCCGAGATCTCCTGATATGCCAGAGCATATTGGCCCGGATTCAAGTCATAAGCTCCGTTTAAAAGCGTGGCTTTAATCAGGGCCGCGCTGGGCACAGCCAGACCGTCGATGACATAATATTCCCGCACCAAGGCTGCGGCCCCGGCCGTGAGCGGCGTGGACATGCTGGTTCCGCCGCAAAAAATATAATAAGGTTGGAGGCCCACGCTTAATCCGCCCAAGCCCCATAACCCCACCGCCGCCGCCGAAGAACGCGCGGAAAGGAGATTGGTTCCCGGAGCCGCAATATCCGGTTTGATGCGGCCGTCCAGGCAAGGCCCCCGGCTGCTGAAAGCAGCCATTCCATTGGAAGCATTCGAAACATGATCGGCCCATATCGGGTTCGCCGGATAATCGGAAGGCCAGGCATTGCCATAGGTCGAATTATAACCCGGGCTGGGAGAAGATCCCGAGGGCCGGTTGTTTTCGCTCGCGCCGACGCTGATGCAGTTTTTGGCCGTAGCCGGCGAAGAGATGGAACCCAAATCCACGATGCCGTTCGCATTGGCATCCAACCCTTCGTTGCCGGCCGAAAAAAGGATCAAAAATTCCTTATACTCCCACATAAATTGGTCCACAGCTCTGGAATCGGTCGTATACGCACCGTCCGCGTCGCTCCCCCAACTGTTGGTGTGAATTCTGGCGCCGGCATTATAAGCCTGCAGAAATAAAGGATTGAGATCGAGCGGGATACCGGAAAGTTCTTCCGTGGTATTGTCTTCGACGGCTTGGAAAACAAGACCGGCTTCCGGCGCCATGCCCGCATAGAACCCGTTATATTGATGAGTGGTGGGCGTACTGCCCGATCGATAACCATTGCCCAAAACCGAACCGGCCACATGCGTGCCGTGCCCCGAGTTCACATCATTGGCGCCATCGCCGACCCGATCGAAGATCTGCACCACCCTGGAATTGCCGGCGCCGTCTTCAAAGTCATCATGCAGCGAACCCGGGATTGCGCTCCCTTGATCCAAGCCGGTGTCGGCCACAGCCACGGTCTGACCTGAACCGTAAAGACCGTGGTCTTGCCATACATCGGAAACGGTCAGGATATCGGCGGCCTTGTTGTTGAACAGCTTCCGTTGCGGCGCCGGTTCGATCCATTGCACGCCGTTTAGGGCGGCAAGATCGGTAAGTGCTCCACGGCTTAAACGGGCTTTGATTTTCGGGCGAGCCCCTCCGGCGATTTCGATGACCTCACCCCCTGCGGACAGAATCCGGTTGAAAATGGCGGCAAGATCATCTTCTTCAAAAACGCTGACAATGATATCTTCGATAAAAGCGCGGTCATTTGTTTCCCGGACGCGCCTGATGCTCGGCGCAATCCTATAGCTCGGCTGGTAGGTTCCGACCCAACGCACATCATCCCGAGCCTCTATTTTTAGACGGACACTCTCATCCATTTTAACCACAAAACAAAATTCCGGAATATAATCGAATATCCGTGCTCCGGTTGCCGCCAGAGCCGTTTTGTATTCAGGCTTGATCGGACCCTTAAACTGCACCAGATAATATCCGGGCTCCCCCGGAACAGAACGCTGAATCGAAAATTTTTCATCTCTGAGTAAATCTCCGGACTCGCTTAACGGATCGAATTCCCCCGCTGCCAAACGCAAAGGGAGCGATGGACCAACCGGTTTTAGCCCGTATTGAAAAAATCGCCCGCCAAATTCCGCCTGGACGATCTTAAGCGGCAAAAAAACAGCCGTAAAAGCAAGAAACCCCATTGAAAAAATTATGAAAACAACCTTTTTCCGAAAACCAAATACAACCATTTTATCGCCCCTTATTCCTGGTTGCGCTTCTTTCTTGTTAAAGGATTTTGGGAAACCTATTTCGGGATTACTCGGAATTCACGCCTTCCTTTTAGATATTTAACATAATCCAATCAAGTATATTATTGCAAAAACAAGACCAATTATTTGGGTATTCTAATGCCAAAATGAAAGATTTCCGCACTCCGGATGGGTCATTGACTCAAGTTTTTTTTTGATTATTTATCATAAACAATCTCACAACTGGAGCCTACGGAGACGCTGCCACCAGAATAGCTCTGATCGCTTCCAGATGAGTCAAAGTTTGCTTGTTTTTTGAATCAAACTTCAGGCTTTGCAGAATCATTTCTTCCGCTTCTTTCGTTTTTCCCATTTTATATAACACCCAGCCCCGGGTATCCAAAAATACCGGGTTATCGGGTTGATAGATCAAAATACGATCGGCCAAATCCAAGGCTTCATCGAGCTTCATGCTTTGATCCGTATATTCCATGGCCAATTCGTTCATCAGCCAGGGGTCGTCGGGCGATTGGACCATGGCGGATTCCAGCCTGATCAAGGCTTCCTGATCGTCCCCATTTTCCTTAAGGAATCTGAAAAGAATAAATTCCACACTTTCTTGAAATAAAGATTTTTCATTATCAGAACCATTTGCCGCATGAGCCGCAATTTGTTTTAAAATCTCAATGGCTTTATTTAAATCTCCATCAGCTCGGTACGCTACCGCCCTGATGAATTCCTTGTCGATCCTTTCGCTCAGTTTTTCTTCAGCCATTTTCAGATGCATGGAAGCCTGATCTTTTCGTCCAAGTTCTTCCAATATCCGGGAGCATTCCAGATGAAGGTCCGGCAAATCGGCCCCTTTCTCTAAGGCTTTTAAATAGGCCGTCAAAGCATTTTCGGGCTCGTTTAAAAAAGCATAGCATCCCGCCACAACCGTTGCCGATTCATAATGGCCTGAATCCAAGATTAAATATTTTTCGAGATATTGAATGGCGCTTCGTAAATCACCAAGATTCAAATAACAATATCCCAGATAAAACCAGTTATATTTTGAAAGCGATAATTCCCGACGATCATGCGCCTCTTCCGATTTAAGAAGGCAGGCAACGCCCTTGCGGAATTTTCCCAACTCAAAATAAAGAAAGCCAAGACGGCTGTAATAATCTTCTTCCGGCGTCGGGAAGGACCAAAAGACCAGATGTTCCCAAAATAGTTTTAAATATAAAATCAGCATACCTTGACGTCGCTTCCGAATCACATTTTGCAGGATGGTTCAGTTGGATTCTTTTAAAAAACATCGAACAGAGCTAAAAAATAGCATTTTTTTACTGGGGATATGATAATAATTGCAGATCTTTAATGAAGCCGTAATCACGTTGGTTCTTGGAGATGAAAGGTTGATTCCACACAATAGCCGTTGCTGCAATCAGAGCATCAGGAATTGCCAATCCATGACTTAATCGATAATGTTGTAACAGATCAAGCGCCATATCCGATACGGGTTCGGTCAATTTTAATGTTTGAAAGCGTTGTAAAAACCGCTCTGCTTGTTTTAGCTCGGCCTTATTGCGACACCCCGTCAATAACTCCATTTGCGTTATAACGCTAATGGCTAATTTTGCCCGTTATTCAATATTCACCAAGCAGTCGACCGCCTCCTGGACTTCACGGGCTGTGTCAATCAGAATATCCGTATCAACGATGATCAAGGCACTCATGATCGCTCCCATTCGTTGCGACGAAGATTTCGCACCCAATCGGCACTATTTTGCATGTCGCGCCGTGTTCGCCACATACCGACGAACGGTTCATTCGATAATTTGGCTCGCCGCACTTTTTTAGCGGCAACAACAGTCGGATAGCGAGCCTTAAGAAAAGCCATAAAGTCCAAGATTTGTTTTTGTGCCTCTGGCGGTAATGTGGATATCTCGCGGGCGATATTTTCGGCTTTCATTTTCTTTTTCACCTCCAGTCAAAAACTTTTGCCTTTTGACTAAAACAATAATATGCCGGGATAAAAAAAATGTCAACAATATTGGCCGGATTAAAATAACTTAAATTAAACTTCAATGCTATAAATTAATATAGAATTAGCATTATTTATAACAAAATATCGCTTGATGCAATGGGCTCTATACTTTAAAAAATCAACCCATACTAATACTCTGAACCGCACACTCTATAACATTATTTCAATGCGATTTATTCCTTGAATGGGATCGAAATATTGGACCTTGAGGACTCTTGCATGAGCGTATCAGCCGTTTGCCTGTCGAGAGAATAATTGCTGCCGACATCATTGGGCACCAGACAAAGACGATCGATGGAATCGATAAACCGGAGCTCGTTATTCCGGTCATGGATGAACAGATACGAGGGGATCTTATATTCTTTGTTTACCAGCGCGAAGGCATAACCATAAGCGCTCTGAACTTCGCGTTGCCCTGAACTCCCGCTCCCGCCCTGACAAATGGTTTTGTCTTCAGGTATAAAAAAATATTGCTGATAAGAATTCCGGCTGTCGCAAAAATCCAACGGCTCGGGTAAATCGTACCTTCGTTCCCTCCGGGTCTTGATTCGCGGTTTGGTTAACCGCTTCATGGTTAATTTTTTCTTCCGCGAGCGCGGATAAATCTCCTGATAATCGTATTTCAGATGCTTTTTGGCTTCAGGATGATATTCCTTAATGAGTTTTTTGAGATAAATATCTTCAGGATCTTTATGATCTTCAAGATATTGGGACATACGCGCGTTGACTTCCCGATCGAAATGACGAAAGACCGCTTCATCCAGCTCTGAAATAATTTTTACGCGTGTACTCTTTATATTTCATAATAATTTTGTTCTTAGATTGTAAAATCCATTAACTATTAAACATGTTCAATCCAATCTCGGGAAAGACGTGGATCAAACCAATCCCGATTCGATCAGGCCGCGGCACAACCGCGGTAACTGTTCCACCATGTAAAGCGGAAGAGATAGAGTCCGGTCATGAAAGGATAAAACCTCCTGCGAAAACCGAACACCGAAGAGGAAATCTTTTAATTTGCATATTTTACAGGGTTATTTTAAGCGGATTTTGCTTAAAATACAAGGCATTGTTTACAATGTGAATTTTAAATCTAACCAAAATGCAAAGCTTTGCACAAAAGTCGTGCCTTTTATGCAAAGGACTGCTGAAAAGTCAGCATGTAGCGCTACCCATAGGATCAGATCATAAAATCTAAATTGAACGATCTCAAAACCGAGGGCGGCAAAAAGAAAAAATTTTCTAAATCCTTTCCATTTTATGGCCCAATTACCCCAATCTCAAACCGCTCAATGAGTGCACCATCTACACCAGGAAAAATTTCAGGACAACATCAACATCTTACGTGCCGGTAATTGGTTGGCTGAATTGGATGCTTGAGTGCTCAACCGGATCGGAAATTTTGTTTTTTAAGCCTTAAAAACTATCCTAATTTTGATCATTTATGCCCTATTTTTATTAGTTAGCTTGTTCCGCACCCGGAACGCCAACGTCTACCTTATCTACTTTAAAGCTTAAAGAATAATGCGACGATTTCCCGCCTCCGGGAAAGGCGGTAATGAACAGCGGCACTTCCGTGCCCCAGCTCGGAGTTATAATTAAAGGTGACTTTGAGATGGGAGATCCATCCCGGCTTGTCTTTGGTATTGGCTTCCATTCATCCATATCTTTCACGCGATAGAAGAAAGTTACCCGAGTGCCGTCATAGCGGATTTGCAGAAATCCGGACAAGATCTCGGAAGGCAACCAGTTGACATGAATGGGATGGCCGCTTTCATTGGGCTCAACCCAATTCACTTCGATATAGCCTCCGCTGTCGATTTGACCGCGCTCGATCCGCACCCAATTATTGGATCCCCGGCTGCCCAGACCGAATCCGGCAATGGATCCCAAACCTTTGCCGCTGGGCGCACGGTTATTGCACTGATAATCGCTGAAAGACAAGGTGAAAATACCGGATTGAAAAAGCTTTTTCGAGGTCAGGCCGCTTCGGTCGCCTGTGCTGCCGGAAAAATGCAGATAGCCGTCACCCGGTTGCGAAAACCCGCTCCCCGCTGTTACCCATTTCTGCTCGTCAATCCCGGCGCCGTTGAAATCATCGTAAACGTCGGCACCCGCGGTTCCGCAGACCAGCAAAAGAAGGACAATTGCCATGCTCCATATGGGAATTTTCACTTTCTTATCTCGTGATTCAATTAAATTCTTAAAATATATCATAAATATCGTTGTTAGCCTATTGGCTTGGACCAAGCCTAAAGCTACCGGATTTTTTATGGTATCTGTTTTTGTTGCAAGAATTCAATTAGCAGGAATTATCTAATTCACCGCATTGAAGATGTCTCTTTCTGTTGCTTGATCTTGTAAATATTTTTCAAGTAAATCACTTATCAATCCGAGTTTTTCTGCATACTCCGAGTTCAATTCCCACACAGGTTGGCCGCAGTCATTTTCCGGTGATATGAGGAAGAGTATCCTGTTTTCAAGCTTTTTTTCTTCATGCGAATTTCCTGCGACATCTCTACCACTTTGACTCGTGACCTTTTCAAAGGCTTGTTTAAGAATATTGGACGTTTTATCGGAAATCTGCTTTTTATATTGAATAGATAATTTTGGGAGAAGAATATTGGCCGTCTTCGGCACATGTTCCAGACTTAGATATCGTCTTTGGGCCTGCTCGTTCAACTCCTGCCAGACAGAACTTTTCGCGATTATTTTTTCGACCATATAAACTCTTTCTTTCGTTTCATAAATAAGAATGATCCATTCCGGATCGGAAAACGACAAACCGGCAACGGTAAAAACCGATTTTTTATTGATCAATATTTTGCTTTTATTCAAATTTTTAAGAAAATGATGGAAATAATTTCCGTGATTTGGGTTATTGTCAAAGATTGTCTGACATGACATGAAGTCATTTCTATTTTTAGAATTGGGTTCCGGCTTGCCCATTCTATCCGATTTTGAGACGATATAACCTTTAGTTATTTCGCGTCGATCTCCGTCAAAATAAGCTTTTACCCTTTTTTGGATGCGGTCGCCATTTGGGATTTTTTTATAATCTTCATCATTGGCAATATCGATACAGATTGGTTTCCAATGATCCGGCGGCATTAATTCCGGATAGATATAATAAACATGTCCAGGTAAAGGATCGAGCACAACCGTCGAACAACCAATTGATTTACTTGTGATGCCAGCCCCGCGAAAATCATAACCAATACATAGGTAATAATTACGACCGGGAATTACCTCACCCTGTTGAAAAGCAAAAGATAATTTTAATTCCGGCATGCCTTCTTCTTTAAAATAATCGACCTTGCATTCATTTTGAAGAATAAAGAGAGCAACTTCATTCGGTGCAAGCGGCTTACCAGAATACAACCGGCCGCCGGAAGCGAGGCATTCGGTAGCACTTATGAATAAGAAAAGCGTTGCGGAAATAAAAATTAAACCAGATCTAATTTTCATACAACAATCTCCATATTATTTCACTCCGACTCCGCACAAAAATTCTTATTTGCTTTAGAGCAACGTCTCGCCTCTAACGTATAATTTTATCGTTCCAATATTGACGCACGATGTCTGACCCTTTAAAGCTTGATGCTATAATAAAAGTGATATTCTTGAATCCTTGTGACACCAACCACTCCTGGATCTCATCGATTTCATTTTCTAAACCTTTTTCACTTATATAGAAATGTTTTGCGAGCGTAATACGTGCGTTAGGTTTCATTTTCGACATATATTTGGCAATCACCAATTCAGCTTCCTTCTTTTTATAATAGACCTTTCTTTTAATATCCAAATTTTGAAAAGAAATTGCCTCCGGAGAATCTATAAAGATATCATACGTTAACGGATCAATGGTCTCAAGTGGATATACAATATTCCCGCTTCTTTCACCAGGAATATAGCCAGCATGAACCCATTGAAAATCAAGAAGTGACCAATCCAGAGAATTTTGATATTGAAATATTGCATTAACAGAAGCGAATTGTTGTATATCACTTTTATCCGATACCTTCCCGACCGCATTCCTTAATTGATCGATTTTGCCGGAATCACTTTGATAGTTTATCAAAGCAGATTGGTCGTCTCTCGAACATTGGATCGAGAACAATAACGATAATATGAGAATAAATTTTACCCTATAGCGGTTTTTTTTCATTCTTCACACTCCGACCTATCCCAATTTTCTGCCACGGTTTTTCTTTCCGCTTTCCATCCGTACGGAAGATCACATAAAGCATTGATCGTCGGATCCAATTTTACAATTTCTTCAAGACATACCAGCTTGATATCTTTCGATTTATTGGTTGTACCCCCTAGAAATTGCCAATCTCCATCTTTTTCATGGTGAACATAAAGAATCGGATATTTATCTTCCATAACCCTTCGGGTCGTATAAACACCCAAATTTTTCAACTCATAAAATTTGAAATGCGTATCCCGATCCAAAAGCTTTTGCAAAACTTTCCAGTCTTTATTGAACCCTTCCTCCCAAGGAAATTTTGATTCTTTGTCGGGCCAGACTAGTTGGAACGCCGGAAAATCATGCCAATCATAAAACCAACTTCCATATCCGAAGTATTCTGAATAACTTTCCATTTGTACTTCTAAAAATTGGACCGGAAAGTTTTCTAAAAACCCATCATACAGCTTATTGATTTCAATTATTTCACCGTTTTTTATCATTCCGCCGGCATGATTTAAAATCCAAGTCAAAATATCGGTATTTAAGCCAAAAGATATAATTTCCGGGTGCTTAAAAGTTTTATATAACCCGATAGTATAAGCGAAAGTCGGGGCATAACCATTGCTTTCAAAATAAGCAATATGCCATCCGTATTCTTCGACATGTTTGATAATCGTTTGTTCTGCTAACTTATCATGTTCTTTATGATCTTCGGGAATCATATTAATATCCAAATCTCATAATCAGTTAAACTCCACCTTAGCTGCCGCGAGAGATATAAACTGTTCCAATCATTGACAAAAAACCAATGAACAAAGGCACCGGGAGGCAGATTTTTCGGCAGTTTCAGCATATTTTTGGGAATCCCTTCGCCGACTTCACCTTCATCAACCCAAAGCCCTTCCGCTTTTTGATACGGATAGCTTTCATCCGGCGGTTCAATAGTCAGGAAAAGCAAACCCGTAATATTGAGTTGCCCGGAGCGCATGCTTTCCCGCACCACCGGATCTTTTGATTCAGGATCACCGGTACTAATCTGAAACTGAAGGCAAGCCTTTTTCCCCACATAATCGATCTCCAACCGTTCGAGGATGGAATCATGGAAAGTAGCATGGGGATGATTCAGAAGATGGTTAAAATCCATGACTACCTCTTAAAAACGCACATTAGGCGTTTAGATATTGGCTTTTGATTATAAGAGTTGAGATATGGAACATTTTTATTTTTAGCAGGATTGCATTTTTTTGACAAGAAAAAAACAGTCACATAAAAAACAGTCACCAGTCACCGGTCCCCAGTCATCAGATGTAGCTTTATGGTTTGTGGTCTCTGGTTTTTAGTTTCTGGTTATCAAATCAATAAAAAATCATAAAATCCTGCTAAGCCTTTCAAGAATATCTCTACGAACTCTGCGCCTCGAGCGAAGCGGGCGGTGAATAATCCATGGTTACTGATTTATGGTTTCTCGTTTCCGGTTATAAAAGAAAATTATAAACCACAGACTGAAGAAAATCGTCCAATCTTGAATCTGTAATTTTAAAAATCCTGTTAATCCCGTCTAAAAATCTTCAAAGCGGTAATTCGACCCCGATCCCTTTTTCTTTAGCTTTTTTATAGATCAACGGCGCCACGGCCATGTCGTCCAGGGCAATACCGAGGTTAATGGCAATGCAGCGCTCGTCTTCATTCTCTCTCCCCGTTTTCTTGCCCGCCACTACTTCGCCCAGATCCGCATACGGCCGGGGCGTTTCCTTGAAATAGCCGACCGTGCGGTAGTAGTCCATCTGCGGGACATCGTCGGTCGAGAGTTTCTGTGCTTCTTGAATGGCGGGACCACTAAAATAGGAATCAAAATCCACCAGGCTGGCAAACCCGCCTTTCTTAAGCCAACCGGCCTGCACCGTGGGTTTCGGGTGTTTCAGGATCGGCCCGCTGGTGACCACGATATCGAGCCCTTTGACCGCCTCTTCCGCGCTCTGTACTACTTCAATTTCCAAATTCAATTTGCGCTGCATTTCTTGGGCGTATTTCTGGGCCGCTTCCGGGTAAACATCATAAGCCCGCACCTTCTTGATCTTGAACAAACAGGCCAGCGCTTCCAGGTTGCTGCGTCCCTGCACGCCGCAAGCGCAGATCCCGACGGTCGAACTCTCTTGACGCGCCAGATATTTGGCTGACACGGCCGTAGCCGCGCCCGTGCGCATGGCCGTGATCCAGGAACAATCCATAACCGCGAGCGGAATGCCGTTATCCGCGTCGTTTAAAATCAACAAACCCGTGATATAAGGCAACCCCTTTTGCTGGTTGGCCGGGTAACCGCTGACCCACTTGACGCCCGCCGATTCCATGCTCGGAATATAAGCCGGCATGGCATGAATAAACGCATCCGGTCGGGTATGAATGCCCGGCTTGGGCGGCATTTCCACCCG
>RPPU01000040.1 GCA_003819975.1 Desulfobacteraceae bacterium | reverse complement strand
TCTTTAAAATAAAAAAGGCCCTAACAACAGGGCCATTTATTTCGCTAATTTTTCCAACCTTGTCAATCTATTCCGGTAATCTTAGCCCATTTCTATCATATTTATTGTGAAAATCTACAGTGTGCATCCACCTTCGCAGGGCCTTCCGCCTTCTGAGAAACCTATACGGCGAACCGGTGTGTGAAAAGGAGAAGATGGTCTAAAAATCCTTAATCTCCCAAGTTTTCCATCCGTTTACAACCGTGACATTGCTTTCCATGTCGAACGAATTTTCAATAGGGCAGGCCAGATAGCTGTGAACGATCTGCTCTGCGCCGTAAAAGTCTTTGAGACGATTAATGCCTTTAATGTCTTTGGGTTCCGGTTGTTCGGTGAGTTTGCATTCCACCGCAACCAGTTTTTGATTTTTTTCTATCAACAGGTCCACTTCGTTTCCGGCTTGATCGCGCCAGTACCATATTCCCATAGAGAGATCATGCCAGTCTCGCCGGCGCAACCACTGATTAATGACATGCGTTTCCCATAGGGCTCCAGCCTCTTTTGAAGACCAAAGCGCCTCGGGTGAGGAATAACCCATAAGATAAGAAGCCAGGCCCGTGTCCGTGAAGTAGAGTTTAGGGCTTTTGGCCAGTCTTTTACCGAGGGAACGGTAATAGGGTTCAAGTAAAAAGACCTGATTTGAGGCTTGCAACACGCTCAACCATTGAGTTGCGGTAGTGGTGGAAATGCCGACATCCCTTCCCAATTCGGAAATATTCAGAGTCCGACCGCAACGGGCAGCCGCAGCTCTTAAAAAACGTTCAAAGGTCCTCAAGCTTCCCACATTTAGAAGGTTTCGGACATCCCGTTCCAGATAGGTGGCCACATATCCCTGGTACCAGCGTTCTTTGGCAGGAGCTTTTTCTTTTTCCGCCCACAACGCCGGGAAGCCGCCTCTCCAAAGAAACTCTTTCCAGGAAACATCCGTACTAATAGGACTTGCTTGCCATTCAGAGGCGGAAAGACCGAGAAAAGGGATGACCGCAACACGACCGGCCAGGCTTTCGGACAGGTTTTCCAGAAGCAAAAAATTTTGAGATCCGGTTAAAATAAAGAGACCGTTTTCCGATTTTCGGGAATCCACATAGGTCTTAATATGACGAAAAAAAGAGGGGACATATTGAATTTCATCCAATAGGATCGGCGGAGTATATTCGTTTAAAAAATCTTGGGGTCTGGTTTCAGCAGTTTTTGCCAAGGTTCCGACATCGAAGCTTATGTGTCGATATTGGGGAAAGATCCTTTCTAATAAGGCTGATTTACCAACTTGCCGGGGACCTACCAGAGCTAAAACCGGGAATGTTTTAACAATCTGGTGAAGGTCATTTGAAATTTCTCTTTCAATCCACATAGTTGACAATTTTACTTTTTAAAAGTTAAATTGTCAATTTTAAAAAGTGACATTGAAAAGAGGTTATTTCAAAACACAGAATTTAACGAAGCAGGATTTATGCTGGAATAATCTATAGCGCGGGCGGATTTCAAACCCGCTCCTACATCGGCTTGTCGTTACTATTTAGATTCGGGCTTAAATTAGGTTTTTTTAGATGCTAAAAAAACCTATACCGCCCTACGGGCTATTTACTAAAATGATGATGCATTTTATTTTGTTGAGTCATTTGAAAATCTTCTTCCCGTTTGCGGCAATCTGTGGATATCTGTGGTTAATAATTCCTTAAGCAAAGACTCCTTTTCCCCGTCCCACGTTTCGCGGGATTAATCCTGTCGAAATGCTTACTCTTTATTCAAAATCTGCACTTCCACTTTACCGGCCAATAATTCCTTAAATTTAATCGCATCCTCATCTGTTCCTACAATCGCGCCATAGTGCATGGGGATCGCAAGTTTGGGCTTAATGGCCAAGGCAGCCTTAATAGCCTGGTCTGCGGTCATGACATAGGTGCCGGAAACCGGCAGTAAAGCAATATCCACTTTCAGGTTTTTCATTTCCGGAATAAAGTCGGTATCGCCGGCATGATAAATCCTGACACCATTCATTTCTAAAACAAAACCAAGCCAGCCATTTTTTTGCGGATGAAATTGCTTATCTATATTATAAGAAGGAACCGCCTCGATTTTGACCTTATCTATTAATATAGATGCACCTGATTTGAGGATGCGCACATCACCTTTTAATTTTTTGGCCGAATCTTTCTCAGTCACAATCACTGTTGCGGCTTGCTGGATCTTCTGAATATCATCCGGCGAACAATGATCAAAATGCTCATGGGTCACCAAGATAATATCTGCCTTAGGTCCGCCTTTGATCTGATAGGGATCAATATATATGACCTTTTCGCCATCGATTCTAAAAGCATCATGCCCTAACCAATGGATTTTTTTGACTATTTCTTGCATAAGTGCTCCTTTTATATGGGTTGCAGGATGATCTTATGATCGTTCATGGAAAAGGATCTGACTTTGGCTTTAAGCTCTTTTTTTTCACCGAAGATATTTCTAAGATGGATTTGATCTTCATTGACCTCTAAATTTTCAACCAATTCCAAGACCAGTTGCTCTTGGCCATTTTTGATTATATAGACGGCTGACTCGCACATAAAACCTCCTTTTTATCACAAAGCCACAAAGGTTCTAAGCAAAATTATAAACAATATCAACAACATACATCATGTCAGTAATATTTCCAAGAGCCGATCAAACTCTTCATTGGAATAAAAATGAATCACAATGCTTCCTTTTTTTCCTTTACGCTTTAACTCCACTTTTGTTCCAAGCGATCTCTTCAGATTATCCAGCAAAGACTGCTGATAATATTCTTCTTCAACTTTGGCTTTTGCGATTTGCCCTTTTTTCAGTCCTTTTCTAACCAGATCCTCAGCCTGGCGCACGGAAAGGCCTTTATCGACAATAAACCCCCGGATCTCTATCTGCTCATCAGACGTTTTCAAGCCGGCCAATACTCGGGCATGGCCCATGGTCATTCTATTTTCAATTAAGTCTTCCTGAACCACTTGAGGAAGATTAAGCAATCTAAGCATATTGGTGATAGTGGACCGGTCTTTACCAATTCTTTTAGCTAATTCCTCTTGAGTGGTATTGGTATCTTCCAACCATCGTTTATAAGCCAAAGCCTCTTCAATGGGATTGAGATCTTTACGATGGATATTCTCAATCAGCGCGAGCTCCAAAGATTCGACCGGAGTTGTTTCACGTACAACAACCGGCACTCTTTTTAATCCGGCTTTTTGAGCAGCGCGCCACCGACGTTCCCCGGCGATCAACCGATAGCCTTGTTCAGCTTTACTTACTAAAAGCGGCGTAATAATACCCTTTTCCCGGACTGAATTAACCAATTCCTCGATCTCAGCATCCCGAAATATTTTACGTGGTTGATAAGGATTGGGTTCGATTTCCTCAATCGGGCACTGAAAAAAGGTCTCATTACTCTTTTCAGGCTCTTCTGCGTCCGGAATTAAGGCAGATAAGCCTCTACCAAGGGCTTTATGCTTATTCATAATATCCTGCTCCTCTTGCAACGAGTTCTTGGGCTAGCGCCAGATAACTCTGAGCCCCATTTGATTTAATATCATATAAAAGAATCGGTTTTCCATGGCTGGGCGCCTCACTCAAGCGTACATTCCTGGGAATGACAGACTGAAATACCGCCTCTTTAAAATGTTCACGAACATCCGCAGCCACTTGAACTGCGAGATTATTACGACCATCATACATGGTTAATAAGATCCCGGCCATTCTAAGACCCGGATTAAGCCCCTTTTTTACAGCCTTCACTGTCTGTAGAAGCTGACTCAAACCTTCCATGGCATAATATTCACATTGCAGAGGAACCAAGATCGCATCAGCCGCAGTCAGCGCATTAACCGTCATCAAACCCAAAGAGGGTGGACAATCTAAAAAAATATAATCATATTGTTCTTTTAAAGGCTGCAAGCATTTTTTAAGCTTATATTCACGCTCTTCAGCCGTGGCCATCTCAATTTCAGCCCCCACCAGATCAATGGTCGCTCCGATCAATTTTAGTTTTATCAATTCCGTATTCATAATGGCTTCTTGATAGGTGACTGATCCCATCATATACTCATATAAACCATTTTTTACAGATTTTCGATGAATACCAAGCCCTGTGGTTGCATTGCCCTGGGGATCACAATCAATCAATAAACATGATTTTTCAGCTGCTGCCAAGGAAGCGGAAAGATTAACCGCAGTTGTCGTTTTTCCGACTCCACCTTTTTGATTCGCAATTGTAATGATATATCCCATAATTGATTGGTTCGCCCCTTCGGTTTTGGACTTATCAAGTCCATAATTAACCCCAGTCATAATATTAATACAATAGAATTATCCGATTTTAATAGCGATTTTTTTGAATTTTATCAAATGTTCCACGTGGAACAATATGCTGTAGAGTCTCTATTTTGAATATCCATTATATTGTATCCGCTGGAAAAAGTGTGAATGTGCGAACGTTTGAATGTGAGAATGTAGAGAGGTACAGAAGATTGTCTCACTTTGAAAAGATCATCCATTAGAAACGTAAAACCCAACCCTATGTCATCCTGGCATGTTTTCAGACGTTGATCAAAGATAAATTCCGGCTAAATGATGATTTTGTTCTGCAAAATTATGACATGCCGGAATGACGAAAAAGAGTAAGCGGCGTTTAGAATGTATCGACAATCTTTTGTCGATATTTTGGAATAAGAAGCCTATCCGCCAGGAGCGATACCGGATTTAACTTTATTTGGCAATTTCATGATCTCGTTGGTCTCAGCTTATTTAGTAAACATTTTATTATTATTGCTTTTAAGTGGGTTAATACCTATTATGCCGAATTGATAAATATTATATGTTTTAATATGTTTAAATTCACATAAACATTTATAAATTTTAATTTTTAAATAAAATTTATTTTAAAAAGGGTATAACATGTCTTTTATAGAAATGATTAATGCGCTCGTGGAGAAAAATAATTCTTTAGTATGCGTTGGTCTTGATACGGATCCGCAAAAACTACCCAAACATATTTTAGCGCAAGAATTTCCAATATTTGAATTCAATAAGTCTATTATTGATGCCACTGCTGATCTGGTTTGCGCTTATAAGCCTCAGATCGCTTATTATTCCGCCAAAAACGCGGAAAATCAGCTGGAAATGACCATCCAATATATTCATAAAAATTATCCCGGAATTCCGGTCATTTTGGATGCTAAACGGAATGATATCGGCAGTACCGCTGCCATGTATGCTGAAGAGGCCTTTTTACGCTATCAGGCTGATGCTGTAACCGTAAATCCTTATCTGGGTCAAGACGCTCTTGATCCCTTTATTCAATATAAAGAAAAAGGGGTAATTATTCTTTGCCGAACTTCGAATCCAGGGGCCCGCCAACTTCAGGACTTGTTGGTGGATGGAGAAAAACTTTATCAGCGGGTCGCCAAACTAGCTGTTCGTGAATGGAATTATAATAGAAATATTCTGCTCGTTGTAGGCGCCACTTATCCGGCAGAATTAAAAGAAATTCGCCATATAGTGGGTGATATGATTTTATTGGTCCCAGGGATAGGGGCTCAAGGTGGTGACGTAAAAGAGGCGGTTCTGAATGGAAAAAGTTCCGCCGGCGCCGGCATGATTATCAATGCTTCCCGATCAATTATTTACGCAAGTAATGATAAAACCTTTTCCGCTGCCGCCCGGAAAGCGTGCCGGGAAATGCGGGACCAAATTAATCAATCTCGATAGGGAAATTTTATGGATGAAAGATTTAAAAAAATATTATTGGCCCAAGAACGTTTGCGGGGTCATGCGCATGTAACGCCGATTATGACTTCCGAAACCCTTAATCGACTGGTCGGGGCCAAGATCTATTTGAAGTGTGAAAATTTTCAACGCATTGGAGCTTTTAAATTTCGTGGCGCTTTTAATGCTATCTCGCAGCTCTCCGACCTTCAGAAAAGACAAGGGGTCATTTGCTATTCATCCGGCAATCATGCCCAAGCTGTTGCTTTGGTCGGTCAAATTCTCGGTATTCAAATTGCGGCGGTGATGCCTGATACTGCTCCCTTGATCAAGAAAGCTGCTACCGCGGCTTATGGCGCTCAAATTATCACTTATGATCCTAAAATCGCCTCCCGTGAAGCTCTGGCAGCTGAATTACAGGCAAAACACGGCTATACGCTGATTCCACCCTTTGACCATGAAGAGGTGATTGCCGGGCAAGGTACCGCGGCCCTGGAGCTACTACAAGAACTAAAAACTCTTGATCTTTTATTAGTGCCGTGCGGCGGCGGCGGTTTATTGAGCGGCAGCGCCATTGCCGCCAAAGGAAATTTTCCACCCTGCAAAGTGATCGGCATTGAACCGGAGCTGGCCAATGACGCAACCCTTTCCTTTCAAACAAAACAATTGCACACGATTCATAATCCCCCAACCATTGCAGATGGTACTCGCACCCCTTGCTTAGGTAAGATTACCTATCCCCTGGTCTTAAAATATGTGGATGATATGCGGACCGTTTCCGAAGAGGCAATCATGGAAGCAGTGCGTTTTTTGTTCTACAGGATGAAACTGGTGGTTGAACCTTCGGGTGCTTTGGGTTTGGCAGCCCTTTTAAGCGGTGTTGTTAGAGCCCAGGGCGCCATAGGAGTGATTCTCAGCGGCGGCAATATTGATGCGCCCACTATGTCTCTGATCTTAAAAACCTGAAGCAATAAATCGGACATCCCTAAAAGGATCGGTTTTGAGGTTGAATGACCCTGTATTAAATAAAATCACTTCAATGGTGCTTGAAAAATTATTCATTTGGGTATCCTTTTATAATTTTTCCCAATTTGATTTAATAATCATGCTTTCCCTTTCAATTATACTCTTGCTTTTAATAATGGCGGGATCAGGAATCCGTGATCCGATTAAGTCAACCTGGAAATTTTAAGGTTTAATCTAATTCTTAATAAATATTTAAAGGAAAATTTATTTTCTTTTAACAAATAAGTTTATCGAATTAAGCCGCGAAACATAAGCCTGAAAGCGATAAACATGAATCATGCGCATGAAACATCTATTTTTAAGGGATACAGTAACGATCATGTTTCAGAGAAGCGGTATTTATAGTATTTTTTGAATTTCTGGTTCAAAACCGCACTAAAAAGTAAGTGCAATATGGCAAAAAGACGAACAAATCATCGAAAAATAGAGAAAATAGAAGAATTAAAAATGTGAATAACTTTATCAACAATTAAATTCATTTATGGAACCTATTGAATTAATAGTTAAAACTTGATGCAGGTCTTCTCTCCCGATATCTGCCGGTTCCCCGATTTTTCGAAAAATATACCGCAATATCAATATATTATAAAATGTCGAGAAGCACGCTATAGCTAACTCAAACTCCTGTTTAATGTGCTTTGACAGGGATTCGATATTTTCGGTAAAAAGACACCTTATTAAGATCATGTCCTGTCTAAAGAAGCATTTTTTTACCCTTTATTTATCATTTTTTAATATTTTTCGAGGTTTTAATGTCCAGCGTTTGGGAAGAAGTTAAAAATCAGGTTAAAGACTGCATTCCCAAGAAAAGTTTTTCACTTTGGATCGATCCCCTGACGTTTCTGGAGAGGAATCCTCAGTCCCTTGTTTTAGGTTGCCCCAATAAATTTTCTTTAAAATGGATTACAGAAAATTATCATTCTCTTTTAGAGGAACGTGTCCGTAAAACGCTGGATGATAAAGATTATGCCCTGGAATTTAAGATTTTTACTCCAAAAAAAGCGAAACCCCAGCTTGAAAGCCAATTGGTTAAAACCCCGGAAGCCAAACCGCAAAGGACCACTTTGCCCATAATGGTATCGCCCGCAAAGGGCGCTGTGGGTCGCTCCTTAAACAGCGAATTTACCTTTGAACGCTTTGTTGTGGGTCGGTGCAATGAATTTGCCTATTCAGCCTCAAAAGCCTTGGCTTTGGATAATAATCTGCCCTACAATTCCATGTTTATATTAGCCGATACCGGTCTTGGTAAAAGCCATCTTTCCCAGGCCATTGGCCATGCCATGTTATCTAAAAATCCGAATTTGCGGATCCATTATATTACCGCCGAAGATTTCATGAATGAGATGGTCGCGGCTCTTAAATACAATCGCATGGAAGAATTCAAAAATAAATATCGGCGCGCCTGTGATGTTTTGCTCTTGGAAGAGGTCCAGTTCCTGAGCGGCAAGAATAAAACCCAAATTGAGTTGGGTTATACTTTGGATGCCCTGATTAATGACCGCAAAAAAATAATTTTCACCAGCTCCCTATTGCCCAAGGATATCCCCAATATTACCCGTGAACTCTCTTCACGCTTTACTTCATCTGTTATCACTTCGCTGACCGTGCCCGATTTTGAAACCCGGGTCAAGATTCTTCAAATAAAGGCCCTGGAGCAAAAGTTGAATCTTGCTGAAGAAATTATCCATTTCCTCGCCGAACATCTTTCTTTTGACATTCGCCAAATGGAAAGCGCCTTATGCTGCCTGAGGGCCAAAGCCGACCTGTTGAAAGTAAAAATCGATATGGATCTGGCCAAAGAAGTCATCAAATCTCATGTGCCGGAACAGGATTCGATCGGTATTGAAATCGTTAAAGATTTGATTTGCCGCTATTTCAAGGTCGATCCCTTGATGTTGCGTTCCAAATCAAGAAAAAAGATCTATTCTTACCCACGCAGTATTTACATTTATCTCTGCAGGCAATATACTCCTGCGACCGTTGAAGAGATCGGACGGTCCTTGAATCGCAAACATTCCACTATCCTCTATGCCTCGGAGACCATTGAAAACCGACTTAAAATGGATCGAAAGATCAGGAACCAGATCGAATTTCTCAGCCAAAAATTAAAAGACACTCATAAACAATGAACCCTATCCCCCAGTCTTTAAAAAATTTCGGTATTTGGATTTTAGTCGTCAGCGTCGGGTTGATCCTCTCCGCCTTGCTTTTTTGCAGCATTATTTCAATTTATGTCGGATTCGGGCATTCGGTTGAAAAAGGATTTTGGATGCCGATCCTGGTCGGCATATTGATGTTTACCGGCAGTAGTTGGCTTTCTTGGAATTTAATTAAGTTTTTTTTTAGCGAACTTCGCTCCAAAGACATTCACCTGGAATAGGTTTTCACTTCCGCGCCAATGGAACCGAAAAACCGCTAGTGCATTGTTAATTTAATTGTTAACAATGAGGGGCCGTCATTCCGGCACGTCATGATTTTGCGGAACAAAATCATGATTTAGCCGGAATCCGATTTTTGAATCTTTATGATCATCCTGGACACCCCGGCTAACATCCTGCCGGGGTGACGAAAGAAAGGGGCACGATACTATTTATAATTAACTTATCAGCGCACTAGGGCTCTTTACTCTGACCTTTTTTTTCTTTATAAAAATGCTCTAAGTCTTGCTCTTCCTTCGGCGACAGATTAAATTTCAGGGCCGCTTCCGGAATCAGGCTTTTTACAGAGCCTTTTTGCTCGCCCAATTGTTCCACAATCCATTTCACGGCCTGCCGAATTTTGTGCTTGTCGGGCATGATGCTTGTCATAAGCTTGCTCCTTGTTTAATAAATATCAATTACACCGGTTCCCGCTTCATAGTTGGGGTGTTGCCGTTTTTATGATCGTTCTCCAACCTTAAATCATGGAACCGTGAACCCGATTATTGCCCTTTGTCTTTAAATACCGATTATAGTATTATAATGATCCCATGAAAAAATCATTAAGAACTTTGGCACTATCCCTGTGTTTCATTTCCGGCTTGCCTTTAGCCGGCCTTTTACTAAGCGGTCGCTCCCTTAAGCGATATCTGGAATTTCCGCCTGAAACGCGTTATATCGACCCGACATTCTTTTCCTGGCCCGCTTTCATCTTCTATGCCTTTTTAATCATCTGTCTGACAGCCTCTTTGATATTTTGCTTTTGGGGATTCAGACCGGATTCTAGGCCCAAACCTATTAAAATCAAGAAAAAATTTCCCTGGTGGGGTTATCTCGGTATCTTCTTCGGCTTATTTGCCTGGATCCTGGCTTGGAATCGTTTTCCGGGTTTCAAACCCTATCAGGTCCATACCTTTACCCCGCTTTGGCTTGCCTATATCCTTGTGATCAATGCGCTCACATATCAAAGGACTCTTCATTGTCTTATGCTGGACCAGCCTGTCCGGTTCGGCTTTTTATTTCCTTTGAGCGCTATTTTCTGGTGGCTTTTTGAGTTCCTGAACCGTTTTGTTCAGAATTGGTATTATATTGGCGCTTCATTTGGACCGTTTGAATATTTTTGGTTCGCCACCCTGCCTTTTGCGACCGTCCTGCCGGCTGTGATCGGAACCCGAGAATGGCTTTTAAGCTATTCTTGGCCTGAAAAATATTTTAAAACCATTTTACCCGTGCAGATCCATCGTCCAAAACGATTAGCCTGGCCGGCGCTCGTCATTGCCGGCTCCGGCCTTTTTTTATTAGGACTTTTTCCGCATTATCTTTTCAGCCTTTTATGGGTCTCGCCGCTGATTATTATAGTGGCTTTACAGGCTTTGTTTCATGAAAAACACATTTTTTCCAATATCAGCCGGGGTGATTGGACCTTAATCTTGGTATCAGCCCTTGCAGCGTTGATCTGCGGTTTTTTTTGGGAAATGTGGAATTTTTACAGTCTGGCCAAGTGGAAATACCAAATCCCGTTTGTGCAGCGGTTTTTCATTTTTGAAATGCCGCTACTCGGATATGCCGGCTATTTGACTTTTGGTCTGGAATGTAGTGTGATCGCGGATATGGTCCTTAATGAAATTAAAGAAGAAAGGGGATAGGACTAACATTTACAGTCCTTTAAAAAAGTAAAAATCAATGATCTACACCGTAACATTAAATCCGGCCTTGGACCGGAATATGCTTGTAAAAGAGCTCTTAGATGATGACACCACGCGGGTCATTTCGGAAAAACTCTATGCGGCCGGCAAAGGTATTGACGTATCGCGCGTGATTCGGGAATTACAGGGCCAAAGCGTGGCTTTGGGCCTGGTGGGAGGCTTTGACGGCCTGCAACTTGAAGGCCTCTTAATCAATGCAGGAGTTATGACCAGCTTCACCAAGATCGCTTCGGAAACCCGTACCAATATCATTCTAAAAGAACAGAATAACGGACACCAGTATGTCATTAGTGCGGCCGGCCCGGAAATCAGCGCCACGGAAATAGGCCAATTTTATCAGCAGATTCAACAGATCCGGGAAATGCGTTATCTGGTTTTAAGCGGCAGCCTGCCGCGCGGAGTAACCCCCAATTTATACGGCCAATTGATCTTAGCCGGTCATAAAAAGGGTGCTTTTACTCTTTTGGATGCAGATGGTAAGGCTTTAGAGGAATCTATTGAATATCAGCCCAGTTGCATAAAACCCAACCGTTTTGAACTTTCGCGCTTGGTGGGTCGGGATTTGGAAAAAGAGGCGGATATTCTAAAAGCCTGCGATCAAGTCCATCATAAAGGCGTTCCCAATGTTTTGGTTTCCAGGGGTAAAGAGGGTATGATTCTTTCCACGCCCGATCAGCGTTTAAAAGCAGTACCCCCTTTGGTTAAGGTCGATAGTCCGGTCGGCGCCGGTGATTCAGCCGTGGCCGGGTTTATCCTGGCCCATTCGCAAGGTAAAGATCTTGCCGCTTGTTTACGCCTGGCTTGCGCTGCCGGTACAGCTACAGCCCAAACCCAGGGAACTGAATTGTGTCATCAAGAAGATGTTGAGAAACTCTTGCCTTTGGTTCAAATGTCGATGCTATAGTCACTAAGGCTTGAGTCTGTTTACGCGGGATGTGCATTTTAAAAAATACCCGACCTTATTTTACTTTCTGAAACTTGAGAAGGGTTGTAAACGCTTAATGTTTAATCTCGACTTTTAATTCCCGGGTCATCAGTTCTTTTACAGCTTGCTTGGGCTCTTTTCCTTTATATAGAATGGCATAAACCTGCGCGATAATGGGCATATCCACCCCGATTTTTTGAGCTAAATCATAAGCAGATTGTGTGGTTTTAACCCCTTCAGCCACCATTTTCATATCTTTGGTAATCTCTGTTAAGGATTTACCTTTGCCGAGTTGTATACCGACCGTACGATTACGGCTTAAATCGCTCGTACAAGTCAAAACTAAATCGCCCATACCGGCCAAACCGGCAAAAGTTTTAGAGTTGGCGCCCAAGGCCAGGCCCAACCGGGTGATCTCCGCCAAACCGCGAGTAATCAACGCGGCTCGCGCATTGTATCCGGAACCCAGGCCGTCGGCAATGCCGGCGCCCAAAGCGATGACATTTTTTAAGGCGCCGCACAATT
Source organism: Desulfobacteraceae bacterium (assembly GCA_003819975.1). The sequence goes on along the minus strand of RPPU01000040.1, from coordinate 2,032 downwards.
CAATGCCGATAATATCCTGGCTGGTATAGACCCGGAAAAACTCGGTGAAAAAAAGGCGTTGCAAGTACGCCCCTGCTTCCAAGTTTTGGCAGGCAATGGTAACGGCCGTAGGCAATTTTAAGCTGACCTCTTTGGCAAAACTAGGTCCGGCCAGACATGCGTATTGTGGGGTATGGGTTTTATCTAAAACAGCGGCCAGGACCTGTTGCATGGTCAGCAGGGTTTCATTCTCAATACCTTTGGTAGCGGAAAGGATCAAGGTTCGGGGCGCTAAATGAGGTTTCATCTGCTGCAGGATTTCACGAAAAACATGCGAGGGCACAACCATGACGACCACTTCTTTGTCTATTAAGGCTTGTTCAAAAGATTGTACCGGATTGAGGTTTGGAGATAAAAGGACCTCAGGTAAAAATATTTTGTTTTCCCGATTTTGTTTGATCTGTTGATAAACGTCCGGTTCCCGCACCCAGAGATCTACAGCCAAACCTTTACCCGCCAGAAGATTGGCCAGGGCCGTGCCCCAGCTTCCGGCGCCAATGACCGCGATTTTGCCGATTTCAGTCAACATGTTTGCTCTCTATTCTCCGGCCTTGGATTGACGCTTTACTTGGGTTCACCGGCACTCTAAACACTCCTGGTCTATTCTTGCTCGTCATCCTCCATGACCTTGGCTACGCCCACGACCTTCTCGCCTTCACCGGTTTCAATGAGTTTAACCCCCTGGGTATTGCGACCAATAACCGAGATATCTTTGACCCGTAAACGGATAATCTTGCCTTGTCCGGTGATGATCATGATCTCATCCTGGTCGGTCATCTGGCCGGCATAAACGACTTGGCCGTTGCGTTCGGTGGTCTTAATGGTCAGAATGCCTTTGCCGCCCCGGGATTGACTGCGGTATTCCTCAGTCAGGGTACGTTTGCCGTATCCGTTCTCCGTAACCGTCAAGATGGTTTCGCCCTCTTTCAGGGCATCCATGCCCACGACTTCATCGCCTTGGTCCATACGAATCCCGATGGTCCCGGCCGACACCCGACCTACACTGCGGCTTTCGGCTTCAGCAAAGCGAATCGATTTGCCCTCTTTGGTGGTTAAAAATATTTCATGTTCACCGCTGGTCAGGCGGGCCCCGATCAATTCGTCATTTTCCTGAATCCGGATCGCGGCAATGCCGCCGGCTCGCGGATTGCCGTAGGCCTCCAGTTCGGTTTTCTTAATCAAACCCGCTTTAGTGGCCATGACCACATATTTACCTTCGCTGCCGCTAAAGTCGCGTACCGGCAACGTCGTGGCTACTTTTTCCTCTGTTTTCAATTCCAACATATTGACGATGGCCTTGCCGCGGGTCGCCCGGCCGGCTTCCGGAATCTCATGAACTTTTTTCCAGTAAACCCGGCCTTTGTTGGTAAAGAACAACAGATAATCGTGGGAGGAAGCCACAAACAGATGCTCGACAAAATCCTCGGCCTTGTTCTTCACGCCGGTCATCCCTTTGCCGCCGCGGCGCTGGGCTTTGTAAAGACTGATGGGATTGCGCTTGATATAACCGTCATGGCTGATGGTCACGACCATGTCTTCATCGGCAATCAGGTCTTCGACATTGATATCGCCCGTGTCGTGCAGAATTTCCGTCCGGCGTTCATCGCCATGGGTTTGCTTAATGGTCTGTAATTCATCTTTGATGATTTGCAGCACCAGGGCGGGATTGCCTAAAATGGATTTGAACCGGGCGATATCTTTGATCAGTTGGCTATATTCGGCATTGATCTTTTCCCGTTCGAGCCCGGTCAATCTTTGTAAGCGCATATTCAGGATCGACTGGGCCTGGATGTCCGAGAATTCAAATTGCGCCATGAGTCTTTCTTTGGCTTCTTTAGGATCTGAAGAGGAACGGATCAGTTCAATAATCTCATCCAAAAAATCCAGGGCCTTGCGCAAGCCTTCCAAAATGTGCGCCGGACGATGTTTGATCTTAAGAAAGCGGAACATGAAGCGCACATTTTGGAAGGCTTGCGCAAGGCCCTGGATTTTT
>RPPU01000039.1 GCA_003819975.1 Desulfobacteraceae bacterium | reverse complement strand
CCGGCCGGTTTCTGAAAGACGCCGAATGCGATGCCATCAAACTGGAAGGCGGGGTGCGGATCGCGCCCCAGATCAAAGCCATTGTGGAAGCCGGAATCGTGGTCATGGGCCATATTGGCCTGACCCCGCAGAGTTCGGGCCAGTTGGGCGGTCATAAGGCCCAGGGCCGCACGGCTGAAGCAGCCAAACTGGTGGTGGAAGATGCGTTGGCGGTCCAGGCGGCCGGAGCCCATATGATTTTGTTGGAAGCCATTCCGCCTGAAATCGGCGCCTATATTGCTAAAAAATTGACCATTCCCGCGCTTTCCATCGGCGCCGGGCCAAGCTGCGACGGCCAATTGCTGATCGTCTCCGACCTGATCGGCCAGTTCCAGGCTTTTACCCCTAAATTCGTCAAAAAGTATTGCAATGTGGCCGAGACGATCACCCAGGCCATGCGGGCTTATTGCGCGGATGTTCGTCAAGGGGCTTTTCCGGCCGAGGAGCATTGCTACCGTATGCTGGAAGGCGAAGAGACAAAGTTCAAAAAAAATATGAACTAAACAGATTCAGAGGGAGGAAATCACATGGCTGAATTGAGAAAACAACTGACCCTATCACGCAATCGTTTGGATGAAATTAATCAACTGCTGGCCGACCCCAAAAACCCGTTGGTCAACGGGTTATTGGAAATCATCAAGCGTTACGGCGGTCCGGAAAAGATCAATCGTCAGGCGGATGATGCCCGGCAATTGGATCATTTGTTGGAGCGGCTTCGGGGACAAAACTCACCCTATGTGGCCGATCTGCAATGGCTCCAGGAGCAGGTGGACCAAAAACGGTTCGTGACTTTGAAAGAATACCGCCGGCATTTATTGGGACCGAAAGCGACTACAACCAAAATAAACCGAAAAAACGCCGTGACTATGGAAGTCAGCGCATTGCAATATTTTCCCTGGGTGATTACGGAAGCCCGGCGGGCCATAGAAAAACGCGAACTCATGCCGGGTCGATTCATCCGGGTGCGTACCATGGCTGAACAGGTCGAAGACCAAGGCGATACCCTGGCCGTGGCGGCGGCCATGCAAATCCTGGGCGCTTCTTATGTGGAGACCCTGGATACCAAAGGCATTGACGGTTCCAATATTCATCTCTGCGGTCCGGAAACGATCACGGGTTATTTCGGCGGCATCGGCCAACCCAACCATTACCCGCTGAAATGGGTGGATGAATATCTCAAGTATTACACGACCTACGGCATCCGCCAGGTGTTGAACATCAATGCCGGGACCATCATGGCGGCTTATATGATGCACAAACTGGGAATTGATAATGAGTTTAAGATTTCGGTCTACGTTGGAAACGACAATCCTTTTTTCATTTTCTGGACTTTAATGACGGCTCGTTTGTTTTGCCGCAAAGACGGCATGACGTCTCTGATAGGTTTTAACCTTTCCAACTCGGTCAATAATGAAACCATCCGCCAGGCCGCTTGGGTCCGGCGGAAATTAGGCCTTGAAAAAACGGTTCGCTTCGAGCATCACATCACCGAAACTTGGAAATCGATTGTAAAGCAACCTTACAACCGTCGTGCGGAGTTGGTGGAGATCGCCAAGGAAGTTCCGAATATCGCTGCCAAGCATGAGGGCGGCGATCAGGAGGTGGAGCAGACTTTGGATCATCCCTCGGATATTCTGGATTACTTTATGCCCAAAGCCGATGTGTTGAAAAACGGGCTTATGGAAAAATTTGAACGCAATTTCATTGAAAAACACGTTGCGCTCAATAAAACGGCCGACGCCCTGATCCGGGCGGGCATCGATGTCATTGTGGCGAAGAACGTGCATTATTAATTTTTTTTGCTCCCGAAAAACATGGGATCAAAAAAAATGTAGTTCCGGCAAAAACCGCCGGAACAAAATTCGTACAAGGGTAGGGGCGACCGGCCGGCCGGAACAGGAGTTCCAGCGAGTCGTTCCTACGTATCGACACCGGATTGTTGTTGATTTTGAATAAGAAGCCTATTGAGGGTTTTAATATGCTAACCAAGAAAAAAGAAGGAAAACAGGATCTCGATCAGTTGCTTTCAAACGCAGCCTGCTGCAGCCAACCTTCCGCCATCCGGGAGATCTGCAAGCTGATCAACCGTCCCGGTATGCGTTCCTTAGCCGGCGGTTGGCCCGACCCGAATGTCTTTCCGGGCAAAGAGATCGCGGCGATCGCCAAGGGTTTACTGGAGATGAATGCCGGCGTGGTGTTGCAATACGGCACGACCGAGGGACTCCTGGAATTGCGCGCGCAATTGACCGATTGGGCCAGGGAAAAAGAGTTCATTCAGTGCGCTCAAGACGATATTCTCATCACCCACGGTTCGGCCCAGGCCATGGACCTGGCCTGCCGTATTTTGCTCGATCCCGGAGATGTGGTTTTGGTGGAATTGCCCACTTATTTCGGAGGTGTGGGCGCAATCCGTTCCTGCGGAGCGGAAGCCGTGGGCGTGAAACTGGACCAGCATGGCCTGGACCCGGACGATCTTGAAGTTCAGTTGAAACAACTGAATAAACAGCGCCGCCGGGTTAAAGGCGTTTATGTGATTCCCAATTTTCAAAATCCGACCGGCGCGACCCTCAGCCTGGAACGCCGCAAACGGTTACTGGCTTTGGCGGATCAGTATCATTTTATAATTTTGGAAGACGATCCCTACAGTGATTTGCGTTTCGAAGGGGAAAAAATTCCTTCGCTCAGGGCTCTGGATCAATCCGAGCGGGTGATTCATATGCGTTCATTTTCCAAAATCTTCACTCCGGGCATGCGCCTGGGCTGGGTAACGGCTAAAACGGACTTTATCCGCAAAATGGTCGTGGCTAAACAGTTTGTGGATTGCGCCACCAACACGCTTTCGCAATATATTTTACTGGAATTCATCCGCGGCGGACGACTGGCTGAGAGAATCATCGGCAATAATAAGCATTATCGCGCCAAACGCGATTTTATGCTCTCCCAGATGGAAAAACATTTTCCCAAAGCCGCGACTTGGAACCGGCCCCAGGGCGGTTTCTTTATTTTCGTACATCTGCCCGAACATTTGAATGCCGACCAACTGCTCCTCGAAGCCATCGAACGCAATGTCGCCTTTGTGGCCGGATCTTCCTTCTTCATCAATGGTCAAGGCCGGAACACCCTGCGGTTATCTTATTCCCAAGCCAGTCCATCCGAAATCGAAGCGGCCATTGCCGAGATCGGGTTGTTGATCAAGAAAAAACTCACTTGATTTCCCCAACTTAATGTGTCAGTATTTACGGAAGCTGTACAGGGGCAGGTTTACAATCTGCCCCTCTACAAATAACGCGGGTAGAAGCTCGGTTAAATGTTAAGCCTCTTCATCAAACGATTACATTTCATTTATGGATTTGATATGTTTATACTTGACTGATTGTGGTATTGAACCACCGATGGTTCTTTAGATATCAAGGTTGAAAATGAGCGAGTTAAAAAAATCAAGCTATCTATAGGAGGTCGATATGCAATGGGTTGAAGTACGGAAGGCTTATCCAAATCAATGGCTTATTATCGAAGCTTTACAAGCCCATACGACTTCAGATCGTCATCGGCAACTCGATAAAATAACTGTGGTTGAAAAATGTTCGGATGGCGGCAATGCAATGCAAAGTTATCGCCGCTTCCATCAGGAGCATCCAACCCGTGAATTCTATTTTGTGCATACCAAGCGCGAGGAGCTTGATATTCGCGAGCAGGAATGGGTGGGCATCCGGAGGAGTTATGCAGCTGTCGCTGAAGGATAATCTGCCTTTCATACCCATCACGGTTGCTTATAAAGAGAAGAGGGTTGATATTCCTAATGTGCTTATTGATACAGGTTCGGCCACTACCATATTGGATGCAGATTTCGCCAGTCAGATCCAGATTGTGCCGTCTCCCGAAGACATTCTTTATACGATTCGCGGCATCGGAGGAAGTGAAGTGGTTTTTACACGGCAAATCGATTTTTTGAAAATAGGACAATACTATATCAATGATTTTGTTGTTGAGATCGGCAATATGAGCTATGGTTTTGGTATCAATGGCATTCTCGGTATGGACTTTCTTATTAAAGCCGGGGCAATTATCGATTTGCAGAAATCGAGAATCGATTTTTTACAATAAAATGCTCATGCGCCAATAAATGAAAAATGACCGGGCGACGGTCGAGCATTTGAATTACGAAGGTTTGGACCCATTCAATGAAAGAGATAAAAAAATATTTTGATATGATTGTTATTATTGGTGTGCTGTTTTTGTTCTCCTGCGGTCGTGATTCGTCCGTCCCGGTAGCTGAAAATTCAAAAACCTCATCCCAAAAGGGTAATGAATCCGAAGAGGATCAAGATAAAAATCAAGACCGGATAAAGTTGTTGCAAACAACGATAGATACTTTATCGGCGAATAAAGTCAAAAATTAATTTCCATCATTGTTTCGATAGAATCAAAAAGCTTTGTGGTGGCGCCTATAGTCCACGCATCGACAATTTGTTGTCGATAATTGAAAAGAAATAATTGACCCATTACCATAGTACGGGGCGCCTATTTGGATTGCGCGGACATGTCCGCGCTTTGACTCAGCGCGACACGTCGCGCTTTAAAAAGCGGCGTCTTGCCGCGCGAGGGCTTCCGCCCTGGCCGCCGCACTCCAAAGATCGACAAAAAGTTGTCGATAAGAAAAAATGATTCACCACCAGCTTGCAATCGTACGGACTTATTCCGGCGACCTTGCCGGAATTCATGTTTTTTTGATCCTGGATTTTCAGGATCAAAAAAACATTTAGAGCCTTGGTGGTGAAGTTCTTATTTTTTTTCACCCTTTTACCACTTTGGTCGCCGTGCCTACGGGTTCCAGGTCCAGGATGCGGAGCTGGATACTCTCCAAACCGCGATAACGGTTGATTTCAGGAGCGCAGACCAGATTGATTTTGCCGTCGGCCCGGTATTTACCGGCCAGCCCGAATCCGATCGCTTCCATGACCGTTTGATTTTGATGCACCCGCAGCTTTAAATGCTTGTCCGCCAGAATCCGCGCTTCCACGATTTCCACGGCTTCACAAAGAAAAACCGGTTCCGGATTGTTCGTGCCGAAAGGAGCCAGATCCAGAATTTGCCGCATGGTTTCGCGGGTCAGTTCTTCCAGGCCAATGGCGGCATCCACGCGGATTTGAGGCCGGAGTGTTTCCGGCTTGATTTGCTCTTGGGCCAACGCTTGCAACGCTCCGGTTAACTCCTCGAGATGGAGGGTGGATAAAGCCAAACCGGCGGCATGATAATGGCCACCGAAGCGCAACAGTAAATGTTGCACCGAGGAGAGGGCCTGAAACAGATCAAACCCGTCCAGGCTGCGGCCGGAACCTTTAGCCACTCCATCTTGAATGTTCAGGATCAAGGTGGGCCGGTGATATTTGTCCATAATTTTGGAAGCCACCACGCCTAAGACCCCCTGATGCCAGCCCTCCTTGGCCAGGACCCAGGCTTTCTGCTGCGCCCAATCCGGGTGGTCGTTGATCAGGGCCTCGATCTGTTGCACGATCTTTTTTTCAATGGCCTGACGCTGGATGTTGAGGGTGTTCAATTCCCGGGCCAGGTCGCGGGCTGCAATGGCATTTGGGGCCGTCAAGGTTTTTAACCCGGTTATGGCGGTTCCCATTCTACCGGCCGCATTCAAGCGCGGTCCGAGTTTAAAAGCCAGATCATAGGCGGTGACCGCGGTCGGTTCGAGCTCGGCGCATTCCTGCAGAGCCATTAAGCCGGGCCAACAAGAAGCCGGCATGCGTTCCAGACCGTTTTTGACCAGGATTCGGTTTTGACCGACCAAGGGCACCAAATCGGCCACGGTTCCCAGGGCGACCAGGTCCAGGTAATTGCGCAGATCCGGTTCCGGTCTGTTTTGAAACCGGCCTTTTTCGCGCAAGGCGGCCCGCAGGGCAACAGCCAGGAAAAAAGCCAAACCCACACCGGCCAGGTCTTTGAAGGGCGACGCCTGCTCCAGGCGTTGGGGATTTACAATCGGGCAAAGAGGATTCAAATCCCGGGGAAGCTTATGGTGGTCGGTTACCACGACTTGGATGCCTTTTTGTTCGGCCAACATAATGGCTTGTTGATTACTGGTGCCGCAATCCACGGTAATGATCAATTCGGCGCCGGCCTGGGCCAGTTTTTCAACGGCAGCCGGGTGCAGACCGTAATCTTCAAAAAGGCGGTTGGGAATATAATAGGCGACCGGCAGGCCCAATTCGGCAAAGAAGTTCAACAAAAGGGCGGTGGCGGTCAGTCCGTCCGCATCATAGTCGCCGTAAATCGTGATGTTTCTTCTTTTTTCAATAGCCGGTAAAATCAACGCAAGGGCCCGGTCCATGTCGGGTAGAAGCAGAGGATCCAGGAGTCCGGTCATGCGGGGCGAGCAAAAAGCGCGGGCTTCTGCTTTGTCCGTTATGCGGCGGTTGATCAGCAGTTGGGCCTGTAAAAGGGAGAGGCCGGCTTCCGCGGCCAATTGGGGCGCCAGAGGGGAAGGCGGGGTTAATTTCCAGACCTTGGTTATTTCGGAACGGTTGTCGATCGTTGCAGCCAGGCCTCCACTTTCGCAATATCTCCGGGTGTATCCACTTCAATGGAGTCAAAAGCGGTTGCAACCACCTTGATCTTAAAACCGTTTTCCAGAGCCCGGAGTTGTTCCAGTTTTTCAGCGGACTCAAGCGTGCTGACCGGCAGGCTGGTAAAGGTTTTTAAAAAATGCAAACGGTAAGCATACATACCGAGGTGTTTATAATAAAAATACTCGTCGGATTTTTCGCGGTAATAGGGGATCGGGGAACGCGAAAAGTAAAGGGCAAAATCATGCTTATCGGTTACGACCTTGACGTGATTAAGGTTCGTGACTTCAGCGGGATCGGCGATGCGGTGTTTAAGCGTACCCATGGGAATGTTTGGATCAGCCAAGAGCGGTTTAATCATATCGCCGATAACCGAGGGCGGGAAGGTCGGTTGGTCGCCCTGAATATTGACGATCAGATCATCGGGCGCGCAGCCCACTTTAGCGGCGGCTTCGGCAATCCGGTCCGTACCGGAAGCATGGTCCACAGAGGTCATAATAAACCGGCCGCTGAAACCCTGCACGCATTTGGCGATGCGTTCATCATCCGTGGCCACATAAACGGCGTCCAACTGGGGACAGGCCAGGGCGCATTGATAGACCCGTTGGATCATGGGCAGACCGCCGATCAAAGCCAGGGGCTTGGCCGGCAGGCGGGTGGAATGATAACGGGCCGGTATAAAAGCAATGGTTTTCATGGACAATCCGAAATTAAATTTCACCACAAAGTCACCAAGACACGAAGTTAAAGAAATTTATAATGAATCTTAGTGTCTTCGGGTCTTGGTGGTTAAATGATTTTTCAAGCCTATTAACGCCCATCGACTTATTTTCCGGGTTAAGGCTCTGAATAGCTGGCGCCGGCCGTATCCGATTCCCAGGCCGTCACTTTGTTGACCCGCACCCGGTCGGAATTGATGGTTTGGCCGACTTTTTCGTAAACAATGCGGGCGATATTTTCGGATGAAGGGTTTAGATCTTTAAAGAGAGTCAGTTCATTTAAAAAGGTATGGTCCAGATCCTCAATCACTTGAGCTACCGCCTTTTTGACGAGCTGAAAATCGATCAACAAGCCGGTGGCGTCCAAACAGGGTCCGCTGACGTAAACCTCGATCTTCCAATTATGGCCGTGCAATTTTTCGCACTTACCCCCGGTCTCGTTCAGTTGATGAGCGGCGGCCAGATGGGTTATCACTTTTAATTCATACATAAAGCGAAGTTAGGCTCTTGTTTTCACGCTATCGACAATTTGTTGCCGATAAATTTAAAATGATTTTATATCCCATGTTGTCATTTCGGCACGATTTGAGCCGGAATCAGAATCAATGTCCGAAAACATGGATTCCGGCTAAAAGCACGCCGGAATGACGCAGATTAATATTCGCTTGCCATCATTGGAATCAATGGTTTTCGTTAAAAGGCTTGCCGCATTCCGTGCATTTGCCGTTTTCAATGATGCCGGTGCAGGTGCCGTCCGGGCAAAGGACACGGTTATCCGGATCAAATTCGTCGCTCGAGACGCCGGCGGCTTTGGAGGGATTAATCAAAGAGACGCCGCATTGCAGACAATAGCGGCTCTCCGCCGGAATCGCGGCCCCGCAAGCGGAGCAGGTCTTTCCTTCGATTTCTTTATCACAGTGGGGACATTTCAACATAAGCTTAGCTCTTTTTTGAAGTGGTTATTTGAAAAGACGATATGAGTTGTTTCACCTTGACGCTTTTGCATTTCGGGCATTTGAACTTGGTCTGCTCATGTTCGGAAATCGAAAGGACCAGGGTGAATTTTTTACGGCATTTTTCACAATGAAATTCATAAGTCGGCATGGTTCATCTCCGTTTGAAAAGATAAAAGCGATCGGTTGTTCAGATAATATGAGTTTTTGGCGTTTTGTCAACAAGTATAACAAAGCCGGGGAAAGCCAGGGCTTCCTTGACCCGGACTCCGGTTTCGATTATATTGATAAAAATCCGGGCAATGGCAAGCGGTTTGCAGTTTAATAGTCCGGACCGGATGTTTGCAGAAACCTTCAGCCGTAATATTATGAATCTCTATGAAAATGGATCCCAATAAAGCTTTTTTAAAAAGCCTGGAATTCGGTTATTCTCTGCCGACGCTCTCGGTGGTGGCTTTAAAATTGGTGGAAATGGCCGCGGATGAGACCTGTTCCACCAGTGATTTAGCCCGTCTGATTGAGACCGATCCGGCCTTGACCGTGCGCCTGCTTAAACTGGCCAACAGCGCTTTTTTCAGGACTGGTCAGCCCATCACCACCCTGGAAGGCGCGATCATGCAGGTCGGTTTTCACCGCCTGCGGGTTATGGCTCTTTCGCTTTCTTTGCGGGATACTTTTCCCATGGGCAGGGTCGGGCCCATGGATTATGAAAAATTCTGGCGCAGTTCCATTTACCGGGCTATGCTGGCCAAAGCCTTGGCGCAGAACGTGAAAAGCTGCAATCCGGAAGAGGCTTTTACAGCCGGTTTGACTCTGGAAATCGGACTTTTGATTTTTTTCGATCTTCTGATCAAGGGCGAAGAAGAAAACGTCAATCTGGACCGGGAATCCCTGGAGGAGTTGCTGGAATGGGAAAAACAGGATTATCATATCGAACATCGTTCGATCGGGGAGACGGCTCTGCGATTTTGGAAATTTCCGGAAAGCATGATCGCCTGCCAGCAGCTTTACGGCCAAAAAGCCCTGGAACCCGGTGCTCCGATCCTGGCCCGGATTTGCGAACAAGCCCGGCGGTTATCCCTGATTTTATTTTTGCCTTCGCACGGTTTTAATACTTTTCTGAATGAAGCCGAACAATCTTTAGGCTTGGATATTAAAAATATTCATGAAATTCTTTGGGCCACTTTTGAAAAAGTGGAAGAGATTGCCGACAATCTGAAACTGGAACTGAACCGCGAAAAGGATTTGATGAATATTATGGCAAAAGCCAACGCGGCCCTCACTCAGATTTCAAGCAAGATGGGAGACTTGGCCGGGCAGGAGGAGCAAAAGCCTTTACCTTCTTTTGCAACCCTGAAAGAAGAGGGCAAGAACGTATCGCAAACCCTGCAAGCCGTGGCTCATGAAATCCGCAATCCGCTATTGGCCGTGGGAGGATTTGCCAAAAGATTGGCTTCAGCGTTGGATCCTCATTCGGACGGGGGTAAGTATGCCCAGGTTATTTTGCAGGAAGCCCTGCGTCTGGAAGAAGCTCTTTCCAAGATGACCCAGGAAGAAAAATAAACCGCCGTAAAAGCCGGCGATTTATTTTTTTGGTACTGACTGCTTTTTTCATTGCAACATGACCACGGTGGCAAACCGGCCCGATACTGCTCCTTCACCCCGATAGGAAAAGAACAGATCCCTGCGGCAGCGGGTACAAATACCCGCTGTTTCAATATGCCGCTCTTTCAGGCCGGCTTGCTGCAATTGCCAACGACTGACTGCCCAGAGATCGAAATAATCGGGTCGGATCATAAAACGTTTGAATTCCGTGGGGAAGATCTCGGCATAGCTGCGGAATTCAGCGCAACAAGGTCCCAGAGATGGGCCGATTGCGGCCCGGATTTCCTCGGCCGGGCTGCCGAACATTGCCTGCATCCGGCGAACGGCTGCGGCCAGGATATTTTTTTGATTACCCCGCCACCCGCAGTGGATATTGGCGACCACCCGTTTGACCGGGTCATAAAGGATCACGGCCTGGCAATCGGCCTGTTTGATCAAAAGACCGGTTTGGGTCAGATCGGTTAACAGAGCATCGGCTTTGGCCAAGGGCGCATCATGCGGACGGTTTTTTTCCTGGACCACCACGATTTCGGTACTATGGATTTGTTCCAGAAAAAATAGGTCGTGCGTTGCCATGCTGTGGGCGACAAGTTTCAAATTGGCGCGGACATTTTCGGGATTGTCCTGAGTGCCGAGGCTGCAATTGAGACTTTGAAACGGGGCCGGGCTTACCCCGCCCTGGCGCGTAAAAACCGCATGCTTCAGGCCTTCCCATTTCGCAAGCTCGGGAAATTCCAAGTAAGGAATTTCATAGGTCATGAAAGGGGGGGAGTGGTCCGGGGTTTGGCTTGAGGTTAGGGTGACCGTATTCTTTTTAAAATGCATGGGACATTGCTCAGGTATCCGGAAGTCGGAATTCTGTATACCTTCGTAATAACAAGTATTTATTAAGATAGCATTTAGGAGAGAGAGTAGAATTCAGTCCGACACAAACCGCCCTATTTATCGCTGCTTCCTTCCGGACCTGACGAGGTTCATAAGCGTTTGTTACGGATGGTCCACTCTCTCTCCTAAAAGCTAAAGGATGATCCTCTGCTGAATGAAGATCATCCTTGCTGACTTATCGATCAACCCGGATGGCTTAAATGACAGGGTTTCGTTCGCTCAATTTGGGACGCTATACATCCACCCGGTCTTTAAGCTCTTTGCCGACCTTAAAAAACGGAAGTTTTTTGGCATCGACATTAATAATTTCACCGGTTTTGGGGTTACGGCCTTGATAACCTTCATAATTTTTGATTTTAAAACTGCCGAAACCTCTGATTTCCACGCGCTCTCCTTGCGCCAATGCTTTTTCCATGTCGCCGAAGACCGTATTGACCACTTCTTCGGCTTTTTTCAAGGCAAGATTTTCCGCTTTGGCCAAGGCCTCGATGAGTTGGGATTTATTCATGGGTTTTCTCTCTATAAATGATTATTAAATCGATCGGTAAAAACTTAAATGGTTCAATCAAGCCGGTTATATCTAAGATAATGAAATCAAAAGCTTATGTCAAGCTTAAGTTTTTATTTTCATTTACCGCCAAAGGCGGTAAGGTAAAATAAAAATTTAAGGGAGCCAAGATGATCATCACTATAGACGGTCCGGCCGGTTCCGGCAAGAGTACGATCAGCAAACAGGCGGCTAAAGAACTAAATATTTTATACCTGGACACGGGCGCCATGTATCGAGCCGTGGCTTTTCAGGCCAAGCAACAAGGTGTTGATTTTCAGGACGGCAAAGCTTTGGGCGATTTATGCGCCGGATTGAACCTGCGTTTTCAGAAAGATAGCGAACAGTACCGGTTGTTTCTGGGCGCAGAGGATATTTCCGCGGTTATTCGCAGCCCGGAAATGGATATGCTATCTTCGGGAGTCTCGGCGGTAGCCGAGGTCCGAAGAGCCATGACCGAACTTCAACGTAAAATCGGCGCGCACGGCGACCTGGTGGCTGAAGGCCGGGACATGGGTACCGTGGTTTTTCCTCAAGCGGAATATAAGTTTTTTTTAACCGCTTCACCGGAAGCGCGCGCCGAACGGCGCTTTCGGGAACGCCGGGCCAGAGGCGAAGCGGTGGACCTATCCACGGTTGCGACTGAACTTAAAACCAGAGATGAACAGGACAGCCGACGGATTCTGGCGCCTTTACGGCAAGCGTCTGACGCAAAACTTATTGATACTACTGAATTATCTCCCGACCAGGTCACGACCTTGATTCTCCAAGCGGTCCGCGCGGATAATTTTGTAAAAGCTTGATCATCGATTCGGGGTCACCCCGGGCATTTTTTAGAAAAAAAATGACTAAATAGTTGATGTTTATATTAATATCTGATATTAAATTTTGGTTATGCGCATCCTGTAAAAGGGCTAAATTTTTGAGGGGGTACCAAGGTTGATGGAGAAACAAACAGACAAAATGAATGCAGAAACCATTATGAACAATCAAACCGAAACTAAAGAAACCAAAACGAACCAGGATCCCGCGGGTTCCGCGGCCGCTCTTCCCAATGCAGAAGGTTCAGGGGGAAGCAGAGATGAAAAAAATTTCATGGAACTGTATGAAGAGAGCCTGAAAAGCATTGAAGAAGGCGGACTGGTCACCGGCGTCATCGTGCATGTCGATAAGGAATTCATTCTGGTGGATATCGGCTATAAATCCGAAGGCCTGATTCCGATCCACGAATTTCTCGATGCCCAGGGCAATGTCACGGCCCGAATCGGAGACAAGGTAGATGTGTTTCTGGAAAGAAGAGAAGATGACGAAGGCAAAATCATTCTTTCCAAGGAAAAAGCCGCCAAAATGCGGGTCTGGGACGATATCAAGGCCATCTATGAGCAGAACGGCACGATCAAAGGCAAGATCGTTTCCAGGGTCAAAGGCGGTCTTTCCGTGGATATCGGCATTAAAGCTTTTTTGCCCGGATCGCAAATTAGCTTAAAACCGGTCAGGGATTTCGACTCTTTGATCAACACCGAGCATGAATTCAAGATCTTAAAATACAACAAACGGCGATCCAATATTGTGCTTTCACGCCGGGCCATTCTGGAAACGGATCGGGCCAGCCAGAGGGAAAAGACTTTAATCGCTCTGGAAGAAGGCGAAGTTTTAAACGGCACAGTTAAAAATATCACGGAATACGGCATTTTTATCGATCTGGGCGGCATCGACGGCCTCTTGCATATTACCGATATGTCCTGGGGCCGGGTCGGACATCCTTCCGAATTGTACAAAGTCGGCGATGAAATCACCGTTAAGGTTCTCCATTATGACCGGGAAAAGGAACGCGTTTCCCTGGGCCTGAAACAACTGAAAACCGATCCCTGGCTGAATGCCGAAGAGCAATACGCGATCGGCACCAAACTGGTCGGCCGGGTAGTGAGTCTGGCGGACTACGGCGCTTTTATCGAGGTTGAAGAAGGCATCGAGGGTCTGGTGCATGTGTCTGAAATGTCTTGGACTCGGAAGATCCGGCATCCTTCCCAAATCGTCAAGGCCGGCGATGAAGTCGAGGCGGTCGTCTTGAGTATTGACGCGGCCAACAAACGTATTTCTTTGGGCATGAAACAGGTGGAACCCAATCCCTGGGATGTCATCGGCGATAAATATCCGGTCGGCACCATCATTGAAGGCCGGATCAAAAACATTACGGATTTCGGCCTTTTTATCGGGATTGATGAAGGCATCGACGGTCTGGTGCATATTTCCGACATTTCCTGGACCAAGCGCATTAAACACCCCTCGGAAGTGTATAAAAAGGGGCAGGAAGTTCAGGCCGTGGTCCTGAGTATCGACAAAGCCAACGAACGGTTCTCGCTGGGCATCAAGCAGTTGGCTCCCGATCCATGGGAAGCAGTGCCGGTCAAATACAAACCCGGCACCCGGGTCACGGGCATGGTCACCAATATCACCGATTTCGGTATTTTTGTGGAATTGGAAGAAGGCATTGAAGGCTTGATCCATGTTTCGGAAACGTCCAAGGAAAAGGGCGCCAATCCTTTAAGCCGGTTCAATGTCGATGATGTCATTGAAGCCAAGGTTATCAATGTCTCCAGCAAAGACCGTAAAATCGGTCTTTCCATCAAAAAATTGGAAGAGAGCGAAGAAAAAGAGATCTACCAGAGTTATCTGGACGGTCATAACACCGCCACTTCCAACCTGGGTGAATTATTAAGACGCGAGATGCGCGAGAAAGCGGCATCCGCCGAGCAATCCGAAGCGGAATCGGCGCAAGAAAACCGGAAAGAAGAAAACAACAACCCTACGGACAAAGCCTAAATGTTTTTTTGCAGGAACAAAAAAACATGAAATAATTTTTCGACCCTGAAAAGCGTAGGATCGAAAAATCATGTATTTCGGCTGACCGGAACAGAAGTTCCGATGGGAACAGGAGTTCGGGGTTTTTTGAAATACACTTTATCAGCAACGGCCTTGAGAATCGAATCGTAAAATTCCCAAAGGCTTATTTTTAGAAATCCCCATGTCGATGTTGTGGAACTAAGCGCTTAAGAGCCATTTTAATTATATTTATGAAAAAACATCCTGTATTGCTTACTTTGCTTATCTTAAGCGGCGTTTTTATGGTGATCGCCGTCGTGATT
>RPPU01000038.1 GCA_003819975.1 Desulfobacteraceae bacterium | reverse complement strand
GTATCAGTATCCCGGATATGCTGGCGCATGATCCGACGATTAGAAACGATCCCCAATGGGCACAGAAAGTTCTCGTCAACGAAAAAGTGAATAATCCATCCGAAACTGTATTTGTACAATCTTCTTTTATGGAGGAAGAGATTCTCGCTTTTACGGCCAGGGCTTTGAAGAAGGGATATCGCTACAAAAAAAAGAGCAAAATTATTGAAGAAGAAGTTATAATGGGCATAGAACAATATTGGCAACATTAAAGTTTTCGTGCTAAGCTTCAATCCCAAAAAAGATATTTCATAATAAAATTATAAAGGAAATCTTATGACGAAAAGAATAACGCTTTGTTTGCAAGTTATTATTGTATTATTTGTTTTTTGGGATACAACCTCGTATGCGGAATTAAAAAAAGAGCTAACCATTTCCGGTTCGCTGAGCGAAGAAATGCGGCAGATTTACGGCCAGAAAGATTATCTGGCCTGGGACCTCAAGTTAACGATTAAAAACATCTCAAATATTCCATTGAGTTTTGGCGACGACATCCTGTTGATGGAAGGCGATGGCAAAGAATTGTTTGACGGCGCTTATGTCACCTATTCCAACGATTCTCCCGATAAACCGGAAAATTCCGATTATTTAAACAAAGCTCATTCCTATGGGCTTGCTAATTTTGAACGAAGATGGTCGGACGGAACTATGCGAGGCTTTAGAAACGGCGGTACTTATAGTTTTGCGGGTCCTCCGGAATATAAACCGGAAAAAACGATTTGCAACACCACTTTGGCAGCAGGCGGTACTGTCAAAATTGAAAAAACCTTCAAACAAGGCAGTTACATTCATCCCCATACCCGTGCATTGCTTGTCTTGCCCAGTGTAAAGAGCGGTAAATCTTTCTATAGGATAATCCTTACTTTTAAACCGTCCGCCTCTGTAAAAGGCAAATGGAATTTGAATGCGCAGAAAACGATAATTTTATCCAAAGCTGAACTTCTAAAATTGGTACAAATCTCCGGTATCGACACGGCTATGACCGTGCTCGGGCTTAATTGGTTAACCCAAACAGACACCAAGGCCGCTTTGCCGGTACTCTCCTCGAATATCCGCACACGCAAACCCGGACTCCCGCTTGTGGCAAGCTTGCAACTTCTCGCCGACATCGATGTCGATGTCGATCAAGAAACATTAAATACCATTCAAGCTATTGCTTCAAATTCCACTGCAGGGGATTGGTTGGTTTCAACTGCAAATCGTTATTTGACGACCAAAGGTCTCTCAGTAATTACACAAAACAAATCAAAGGTCGAACGAATAGAAGTAAAACCTTCCGAAAGCTCCAATAAATCGGCCGGTGAATTTAATTTGAACAATCAGGAAACGAAAATATATACTAATGGAGAAAAATACGTTGGCGAAATTGTAGATGGAAAAAAGAACGGTCAAGGAACATATACATGGTCTAATGGTGATACTTATATCGGAGCATGGAAGGACGATAAAAGGACCGGTCAAGGGACTGTTGTTCTTATTAATGGAGATAAATATGTTGGAGGATGGGAGGCGAACCGTTACCATGGCCAAGGAACCCTTACTTTAGCAAATGGAGATAAATATGTAGGCGAATGGGAAAACGGAAATAAGACAGGTAAAGGTATTTATACTACCATCAATGGTGATAAATACGTAGGAGATTTTTTCCGTGGCATATTTAATGGCCAAGGAACATATACTTGGGCAAATGGCGATGAATACATCGGCGAATGGGGCCTTCATGAACGACATGGCCAAGGAAGCCAAACCTTTGCCAATGGAGAGAAATATTCCGGAGCATGGAACCTCGGTAAATATCATGGCCAAGGTATATATATAAAAGCCAATGGCGAGAAATATGTTGGGACATGGAAGAACCATCAATTTTATAATGGAGAGCACTTTGATAAGGACGGGATTAAAATCGCGAGCTATCTAAATGGCTCAAAGCAAACAGAAGATATTTTTACAGATATTCTGAAGAGTGATTTGGATGCGCTGAATCGATATATTGAAAACGGTGGTGATGTCAATATCAAACACAAGGGTAATAATATGACCCTTCTGGTTTGGGCGGTATTGATGCGGGATGAAAGTTTTGTTGAGCCGCTGGTCAAAGCCAAAGCCGATGTGAATTTTAATGACGGAATAACGGCATTAATAGCGGCGACAACAGCCCAGAAGACCGGAGTGGTGAAATTGCTACTGCGCTCCGGAGCCGATGTAAACGCTGCCAATGTTCAAGGATATACCTCCTTAATGCTGGCGGCGGTTACCGGTAATGAAGAAATCGTCAAATTACTGCTCGAAGCTAAAGCCAACAGGGCCTTAAAAGATAAAAGCGGGAAAACAGCTTTGGAATGGGCTGGTGCGAAAGGACATGATAATATCGCCGCATTATTGGCTTTAAAAACAAAATCGCAAGACGTCTATCAAAGAATCGTAGCCGGTCAATGGGCGTTTACCGTTATTTCCGTTGTAAACGAAGGGAAGGAGATCATTAACCGGCACGCTAGGGGGCAATATATCTATCGAACCAATAAATTCGATGAGATCTTTATCCGGATCAAAGTCGAATTAGAACGATTGGATAATAAGCCGATCAACGACACCTTTTTATTCATTAATTTAAAATTAAAAGATTCGACAGGTAATTTATATGGTCTTACGGCTGCTGGAACCAACAATGAGGATTATTATTTTTTCAATAAAGGCGGCAGGCAATCCTTTATAATGCCGGTTCAGGCAAAAGCAAAAATGGATTTCGTGTTTTCGGTTCCAAAAAGTGCTGATATAATAGAATTAATCTGGCCTGATACGGCACCTTTGCAAATTAATGTAAATTGATGTAAAAATGATTAGGTTTTCCGGTAGCCCCATGAAATATCAAACGAGTACAAATTCAATCACAGTGATTTCGGGATAACAATTGAATCGGATGGGGTAAATCGCCCAGCCGATTCCTTTAGAGATAAAGATTTTTCAACCCCCTAAGGGGACTTTTTAAACCGCTGGAATAATTTTTATTATGAACCTGCAAGATCGGCGGGCCGATAAACGGAATACTATTTTCTGCAAATATTTTATTGACAATATACCCTATTTTAGTAACCTGCACCCTATATCCTTTCCGACTGATTTGAGGGCAAAGCTTTGATTTTAAAGCAATTTTCCTCTATTGATATTTTCATGCGTAAGCTGAATGGCACCAAGCGAACCCATACTATGGCTGTTGCGGTTCAGAATAAGTTGATTGAATTAGCAGGGAATGTCGTTAAAAGCCCAAAATTGTAAAAGACAATAATAAGATTGGAGGAGTATATGAAACGCTGCATGGTTTCTCTTTTTGGATTGTTTGCCTTTTTATTGTTTAGTTTTTTCGATTGCTTCGCGGATAAAACGAATTACGGTTTTTTTGGCAGCGCGGATTTGCCGGTCGACCAGCGTGTAACTCTGCATATCGCCGAAAACATGAAAATTTTCAAATTTGATGCGATCGAAAAACTTTGGATCGGTCCGAGCGGGGCAAACAATCCCCGCTGGAGTCATATTGTTACCGTCGAACCCGGCAATCATATTATTCATTGTCAGTATCGTGAATCGAATTTCAGAGGGCCAAGCTGGACATCGGATACCGTGATTTTAAACTATAACTTTTTGCCCGGTCATTCTTATTTCCTGACATGGCATATGACAAGTGACGACAGAATACAGATATTCATCAAAGGTCTAAATTACGGCTTTATCGATAAAACGGGAAAGGTAGTCGTTGAGAACATTTATGATGATGCCACTGATTTTTCCGGCAATCTTGCCGCCGTTAAAAAAGGCGAAAAATGGGGCTTTATAAACAGAACCGGGGCAGTAATTATTCCGCTCTCTTATGAGTCGGCTCTTGCTTTCACCGAAGAGTTGGCCGCCGTTCAATCGAACGGGAAATGGGGTTATATAGATGATAAGGGAGTCTTGGTGGTACCGCCTACCTTCGATTTAGCCTATCTGTTTTCCAGTGGTCGTGCAGCCGTAAAAATCAAAAAGAAATTCGGTTATATAGACAAAACCGGCCAATGGATCGCCCGCGCCGCTTTTGAAGATGCCTGGAATTTTTCGGATGATTTGGCTATTGTTAAACAAAACGGTAAATTCGGTTATATCGATATTAAAGGGGATTTAATCATTAAACCGGATTATAAGGAGGGCTTTCGATTTACCGAAGGTTTGGCTGCCGTAAAAATCGATGGCAAATGGAAGTATCTCGACAAAAAAGGCGCAGTCACAATCGAGACGCCCAATGACGGCGCATGGGAATTCCAGAATGGATTGGCTTGCATTAAATATGGAAAGAGATACGGTTTCATTAATAAAGAAGGCAAAAAGATCATTGATGCGACTTTCGATGATGCTGGTAATTTTTCAGAAAATCTGTGCAGCGTTAAAATTAACGGCAAATGGGGCTTTATTGATACAAATGGGAAAGTGGTGATCAAACCGGTCTATGATTCGACCTTTTCTTTTTCAGAAGGCTTGGCGGCCGTTCGCAAGAATAACTTTTGGGGTTTCATCGATAGATCGGGCGAATTGATTATTGATTATCAATATTCCAATGGATCTAAATTTATCAATGGGTTGGCCAGAATTCAAAAATAATATTCAGCCTCTAAGATGGTCAATATGAGAGTAGTAAAAAACGTTTGAACGGGAAAATATCGGCCGGGGAATAGTGGGATCATCAAGCATCAATGATTTGGTAAAAATATCGGAAAGATTTTTTGGCAATCCTATGATTCATTAATCGGGAGCCAATTCCAATACCGCGATTTCAGGATAACAATTAAATCTTACCGGAAAATTGGCCCAGCCGATTCCTTTGGATATAAAAACCTTGCAGCCGCGCGGGGAAGTTTTCAAACCGCTGGAATAGTTTTTATTGCGGACCGGCAAGATCGGCGGGCCGATAAAAGGTAAAATGACTTGTCCTCCATGCGTATGCCCGGAAAGCATGAGATCGATTCGGGAATTGTATTTTGTATCGGCGGTATCGGGATTATGCGCCAGAACGATCCGGCAGTCAGCTTCCGGTATGGGGGCTAAGACAATATCCAAATTTCGACGGTCTTCATAGAAATCGCCGGCCCCTGCCAGCCAAAAATGACGGTTGTCGCGTTCGATGCGGACCGATTTATGTCTAAGGTCTTGTCCGGTTTTTTTGAGCCAATAATCGGATCTGGCAACATCAGCCCAGTGATCGTGATTTCCCAGCACGGAATAAACTCCATAGGGAGCCGTAAGCGCGGCAAGGATCGGCCAAACTTCGTCGATCTGGTGGGTTGATTTTTTTTCATGCACATAATCGCCGGTGCAAACGATCAGATCCGGTTTTAAGCGCAGGGAGCGTTCAACGATATCACGAATAAAATTCAGGGAGACCAGGTCTCCATAATGAAAATCCGTTAAATGGACAACGCGAAATCCGGAGAATGAATTGGGCAAATTAGGAACCGGAATGCGATAATGATTCGTCACAACAATATTGCGTTCAATGAAAAGCGGGTAACTTGCCGCCAGTCCCAAAGCGCTAAATTGTATGGTTCTTTTCAGAAATTGGCGGCGGGTGATTGGCTGCATTGGATTAAATTATTTGGATATACCAGATTTTTAAATATTTTTTTTATTTTCAACTGTGAACCCCGGATGATTTTCCTAATCATCCGTCTCCGTGAACCTGTAAGCATGGTCATTTGAAATATTCGAGAAAGAAATTAAAAAACACCTTACCGGCTTCCAGGGACGGCCCCTGTTTTACGATTTCATTGACGTTGTAATGATTTTTGGTCAATAATTCACGGTCTTTTATAAAGGCTTCATTGCCTGTTTCCCGGTCGAATTCCGGATGAAACTGAGTGCCGAACAAGCGCAAGCTTTCGTTGATATATGCCTGGATGAGGGTGTGTTGATTTTCGGCTATAACCCGCGATCTTTCCGGTAATTCAATCACTTCGTCAAAATGGTGCTGCCAGATCCTTTCCGTTTTTGAGACTTGGGGGATTTGAAATCGATCGATCAGAAAATGGACTTCAGGCCAGCCGACCTCGAATCCGGCCGGAGCTTTGCGGACCGCCTGGGGTCCCAATAAAGCCAGGCAAATGAGTTGATGGCCGTAGCAAATGCCCATCTGCGGCGTCCCTTTTTTTACAAGTTCCCTGATGTACTTTAACGCTTTCGGCGTAAACGGGGCGGGCCGGTTGATGGAAAGGGCCGAGCCGGTATGGATTATGTGCGTATAGGGTTCTTGAAGCAGGTTATCCGGGAAGGATTCGGCTGTATCGATAAAAAGAGAAGTTACTTCCGCTTGAGAAACGAGCCAGCGCTGAATGACAGAGGTTTCACTTCGGTCCACGGAATAATCCAGTATTAATGCTTTTTTCATCGTTAGTCCTTCAATATATTTTTCAACCGGGATAACCCACGGTTTGAACGAGTACGATCTTTTTATGCTCCGGGAAATTCAAAGCTTTGGCCAATGCTTTGCGGTCCACCATGGCGCGCACGACCGTGGCCAGTCCTTCGGAGGCGCAGAATAGGTAGACATTTTGGCTGATAAAGCCGGTATCGGCGGCCGAATACAGAATCTGATCTTCGGCCGAGTTGTTTTTCAATTTCGACATATCCGCCACATAAGCCAAATTAAGGGGAGCCGTGGCCACAAAACCCTGGGCGCCGGCTAATTTGCGTAAATCGCCTTTTACAACAGCTTTCAAACTGTTGGTTTTGGCATCATAAAGATAGGTTCCTTCTTCCATGATCGCATATACATCCACTTCCTGGCGATCCATGGCCGAAGGCGCGGTGCGTTTGTCGGAACCCGGTCGATTGATTCCGGCGGCGGCCCACAAGAGGTTGGAAAGCGTTTGCAACGCCAGTTTTTTTGAACTGAAGGAACGCGACGATTGGCGGTCTTTTAGCGCTTCCATCAGCGGCTTGCCGCCTGTCATGCGCGGAGCGGGCAGGGTGATATCAGGCAGATTCGGAACCGCTGCTCCGGTTTGAAAAGATATTATGATGGCAGCAATAATGCCTATCGTTGTTTTCATATTTTTCATTTTTTTATTCCTTTGTTATAACCGTATGGTTATCATGATTTTGATTTCACAATGACATTATTATCACGATACCAAACATGATTTAGTTTGGATTGAAGATGAATTCCGCATATCCATTCATCAATACCGTTTAGTTCTACAAAATTAAATTCTCCATTTAAATTTTGTTGGCCAAATTCTGTAAGCGTCACTTCAGTATCGCGCATTTTGGGGCTTGATCCTCTTAATTTCACAAGCGGCATATCAAGAGTTTCAGCTCCAAGACGTCGCAAACGATAATATAAATAATGGTCTCCAGGCCAATCGAAATAATCAATATTTTCGGCCAATACATTACCGATTATACGCGCTGCTTTTGGTCCGTGCAAAATGGTATTCTTTAAGACTTCATTATCCCAATAATTCAGGCCAGTCCGTATATCAGGAAATCGTCTCAACAAGGATTTAAGGCTGCGATACAAGATAGGCAAGGAATTAATGGGTTGTCGATTTAGAATATTTATTAACATTATGGGTTCGGAAGCGATGAGAGCATCCCAAATTAAGTCCATATCCTTGATCTCTCTTTTCTTGAGAGATGTCGGCGATGGATGAGTCATAATTTGTTTTGAATTCAGACAACCGATCGAAACCGCTTCAAAATCAGCATATGGCGCTCTAAAGAACTGAATCATCCGTAACTTTTTTAAGTCTGCTGAAATAAGTTTAAATAACTGCACGACCCATATTAAAAATAGTTGATCTGCTAAACCGCTTCCAAGCCATAAAACAGTTCTATCAGTTTTTTTCAGAGTATCCAAATGCAAAAAGATATCATTCTCGTTTTGTTCAAAAAGAAAAGCATCTATTTCAGAGTATATAGTTCTATGAAAACCGTTCCGAATCCGTTGCCATTCATTTAAATCGGTGAAAGCAGGTAAAGGGCCTTCCGATAAGGTGTCAAAGCCAACAAGCAAACTCCCGGGTTTGGGATGGATTGTTTCGTTTATTATCCCTCCAGCGGAATCACTGCGTACAATATGAAGCGTGTCAGACATTGTTTTCAGTATACGATTTAATTAATAATAAGATCAACGATTTTAAGAATGGTAAAAAGTGAAGAGAATTTATCGCTTTTTATATATTTCCCTGCGATGACCTATGGCATGAATTAAAATGGTTTGCTCATCTTCAATGATTTGATAGATGATACGATAATCGCCAACTCGAAATTTGTAAAAACCGGATAAATCAGCGCCCAAAGTTTCCGGCCTAATTTGTTCGAAATTGGAAGAAAGCCAATTAAGGCGTTCAATAATACGACGACTAATAGATTTATCCAAACGGGAAATGTCTTGGGAAGCTTGATCTAAAAACCGTATCGGATGCATGAGATTACTCCAGGTCAAGTCGGCGGGCTATGCTTTCAAGAGTCTCTCCACGTGCTCCTTTTGTAACGGATTTCTTCTGACGTATAAGCCGGTCACGCATTGATTTCCTGATCGGCAACCCTTTATCAGGATCGCCCAGTAATTCGATCAATTTTCGTTCAATGCTGTTTTCAATCATTTCTTGAAGCTCATCTCTGGTCATCTGATTTACTGAAATATTCATTTTTCACTCCATATATTCACTTAGTTTATTTTAAGCTTATTGGCCGAAATAGTAAAATTATTTTTAAAAACTTATAATTACTTACTTTATAGTAATATTGCTCAATATCGACTAATTTATCTAAAGCATTTCTATTCCACTTTTTTTACATTGAGAAAATCAGGTCCGCCATCAACCGGATAGCCATTGATCAAATCACCTTTTACGATCCGTTTTTGCCGATGAAATCATCCGGATTTAATTTCTCGCTTTTTAACCAGGTTGAGATCATTTAGTATCCTTGAAAAGTCGGATCGCCGGTTTCTTTCAGCCGGATTTCTGTATTAGTGAATCAAATCATTCGCAAAACGGATCGAGATCACGCAATGTTGCTGCCCGGAGCTCGTCCCGCCGGTAATGTGCATCATATATATGCCGGATTGAACTTTCAGCGATATGGGTCGTTCTACTAATACTCCCTGTCCGGGTTCAATCGGTTGGGAGGCATAGGCGTTTTGATTGTCGGCAATAGGAGTCGAATTGATCGCGTATTGATTGGAAGGCGAATGAAAAACCGACCAATGAAGTTTCTTAGGTTGATTCTGGTCTTTATTGCCCGCTAATTGTCCGCAATTTTTTACCGGAAAGCCGATAAAGAAGGAGGCGATCTTTGTTGCATGATTATAATCGAAAGCATTGTTTTTGGTGATAATAAATTCTTGGGAATCATTGACCCATTTTGAACCGTTTAAAAAACGCAGCATGACTCTTTTGTCGCTTAAAAAAAACTGTGAGTGCTCATAACGGAAAAAATTTTTTTCAACATGCTGAGCCGCATAACGGGTGCCATTCTGATCGGTCGGCTCGATCGAAAAAGCGCCATGAACCATACATTGAAGAAAACCGGGTTCGCAGCGAAATTGGAAAAGCACTCCTGAAGCACTTTCCAATTGGGCGGATTGATTCGGCGAAATATCTTTATTCCCTTCAGTAATCCCGCAATCCGTGGACCATTGCCAATGGATTCGGCCTGTAAAAGGCGCGTTACCGGTGTTTTTAACTCGAGCGTTAAAATGTTTTAACTTATACTCAAAACTGACGATTTCTATTTTAGGCGCGCGGCTAATATCGACATTGGGTTGCGTGGGTTTGGTGACCGAGACATTGGGTTGGTTTGGCTGGATCTGGCCGCCACCGGGTTGTGAAACCGAACCCTGATTGGATGCAGGCGGAAGCAAGGTAATCGCTCCCGGCGAGTCGCCGAAATGCTGGGCGTCCTTCAAAACTCTAATCCGATATTGCCGGTTCGGCTGCAGCGATCCGCCGGCCATGTTTCCGGCTGTCCAGGAGTAGGCGCCTAGGTTTGCGGGAATTCCTTCGGCAATTTTATATTGGGTATTGGCTTCCGCGGGTAAAGCAAAAAGCATGACAGGACCGGATAGCCCCGGTGCCTGCCAGGTAATGGTCTGTTGCGTGCCCTTTTTCCACCGTTCGCCGCCTCGGGGAGTAGTGACCGTGATGGTTTGGGCCAGCGCCGCTATCGGGATTATTGCCGAAATCAATATGATAAGAGCAGTGAAAAAGTTTTTATTTTTCATGGTTTCCTCCACTCAAATATGTTTCAATAACAATCTTGGTATACGGATCTAGGGGCAGGGCAAGTCCTTCTTTATTCGTAACCCAGACATATTCCTCAGCCTCGTCGTTCAAGATTACTTCCGTTGAATCGGTCTTGCAGGCATAGTCGAAGAAAATGTAATGACCCTTTTGCCAGAAAGTTTTATCGAAGATGAATTCCTGAAAAATAATGAATTCGATATCGTAAATATCCAAGTTGGTCTCTTCCTTGATCTCCCGGATCAAGGCTTGTGCCATGGTTTCACCGAGTTCAATATGCCCGCCGGGGATAACGTATTTTCCAAGCCATTTGTGGGATTTCAATAAAAGAAATTTATCCTCTGGATTGAAGATCAAGGCGCCGACCGTGGGTTCCGGATATTGTTGTTCCGACATGAGAGGTTGTTCCAATATTTTTTTGAAGTAAAAAACCCCCGCATTTTTTTTGCGGGGGTTTTTTACTTAATTAATGGTTAAAAACTCCCCAGGAAGCGGCGTTGGTAACCACTATATCCTGAACAAAATTGCCGCCGGGAGTGCCGTCATAGTCGCCGTCCAAAGCATTGCCGGAAAGGTCCTTGATAAAGGTGGAGTCGATGGAAACATGGATTGTGCAAGGGTAGCTCGGGCAGGTTGAATTATAGGGAACCGAGTTTTTGAAACTTGTGAGCGAAATAAATTGAGCATTGCCATATTCGATTTTATTCCAACTCGATCTGTTTGAGAAACTGATTTTTGCTGCGGATAAGGGCAAAGTTTTATTGCCGTCCTTATTCAGAAATATATGGACAAAACAATTGCCTGCCGCGTCCGATCCGATGCTCAATTTTTTAATCTGCAAAGGCGGAGCGCACGCCAGGGCTTTGGTGAGTCCATTGTTGTTTTCATTGCTCTCTTTTACGATATTGATCTCGTCAATAACGATTCTTAAGGAATGATTGCCGGCGGGGGTATAATTGCCCGGCAAAGCTGTTCCGAATTCCGAACCACCCGCGGTTTTTAAATGTCCATAAGGATCGGCGTCCTGCAGGCTGATGCCGCCGAGAGATTTGGTGCCATCATACATTCTGAGAAAAGCCTTGGAAGGGTTCTGATACGCTGCATCGGGTACGCCGCCCAGACCGATATTCGCAATAGTAAATTTGATCGAACAATCGCCGGTTAGACTTATCTCCTTCACGATTAAATCGGGCATGGGTTTGGCAATAACGGGTTTTTGGGTTTGTGAAACATTGGCGCCCACCGGCTTCTGCGGTGTTTGAGCTGTTGATGCGGCATAAAGATGGGTCATGAAAAATAATACGGCTAAACAGGTGAAAAACAACATTCGTCCTATGGTCCTCTTTTTTGCAATAATCATGAAATCCTCCTAAATTATTGTTATGAAAAGTGTTTTTAATATTGACTTTCGATTGCGCTTGCGCGCGATCGAGCATTTTATAATAACTTAGTGGCGATAAATAAGCAAAAGGTTCAAATGCCTTCAGGGTCTTCCCAGCCTGTCCCTGTGAACTATCTGCTTATTTTGCTCATAAAAGCAGCGAAAGCGACGGCCACGATAATGGTCGTAAACAAGATATTGAGCAAAAGCCCTATGAGGGCCGGGATCAAGATGCCGGTTTTTCCGTGGTGTTTGATGCCGAACAGCGCAACAATACCTGAAATAATGCCGGCCATGAACATGAAGACGATGAAAAAAGATAAGACAATAGGTCCATAATGAAACTGGGCGCTTTTAAAAGCATCTTGTGTAAAATATCCCATGCCTAAAATCAAGAGAGGGCATATCCAGCTTGCCTTGGCCGCTTGCTTGAATAAGTTTTCGGTGTTTTTCATTGTGGCTTTCCAATATGTAATGCTGACGCTTCCCTTAAATATTTTGGCTTGCTCTATTAAAAGAAAACCGACTAAGTTCTTCTTGACCTTTATCGGATTGAAATTTAATCATGTATAAACTCTTTATTTTTTAATCAATTTTATTAATGCATCGCGAAAACAACAAAAGCTCCCGGAACGATTTATTGAAGGGTCCATTCTTTTGGAGATGGTTCGTGCCGCTTCGATTTTATTTAATCCGACCTTAAAGTAACCAGCTTTCTTTAAAACTCTTTCCAACGTTTCCCAGGTGCCGTCGGTTATGGCATCCGGATCGCGATATTTTGATTGACGATCAAGAGTAGGTGAAACACCGGGATAAGCTACGCATAAAGCATTTATGTCACCAAAAAACCAAGCTTCCAATTCTTCCACGGCAATTCGGTTGACGATTTTGACTTTATCGAATCTATCGGCTTTGCTTAAAGAACAGAGTCCGGCTTGTTCCGCAAACCGTTCGAGTTTTCGTTTCAACTTCAAACAATTATCACGATCTTGATCGAGCAGAACAACGATCACCCAATCGGGGGGTAACCATTTTGAATATCCTTTAAGTCGATCCAATAACTTGTTGATCAGATCTTGTTTCCCTTGATGGGGATGGATCAGCCATGTGGCTTTTGTACCGATGATTTTCGGCAATAATTCTAACAAGGCTGTTTCAGCGGAAGGTTCTTCAACAAGAAATTCAATGTGCATTTAATTTAACTCGATTTATTTTATTTCGGTCTACAGGAGCGCCGGATTTTGTCAAAGGATCGCCGACCCGGAAATGTCCTTCCATCCATAGATGGCCTAATTTAGCTCCGTTTTCAACGAATTCCTTAATGCCTTTAATATCCGCCACTCTTTGTGCGGATGTGAAACCATCTTCATTACGGAAAAGGATCCAAACCTCTGCCGGTTTTAAGCCATCAAGGAAAAAAGGAGAGTGAGTCGTAACCATAAGTTGGGTATTGGCGGATGATAAACGGCATTCCTCTGCCAGTTCGGGAAGTAATCGAGGGTGTAAATGGTTTTCCGGTTCTTCAATGCCGATCAAAGGAGGAGGAGAGGGATCATAGAGAGTGACAAGATAGGCAAGCATCTTTAAAGTTCCATCAGAAGTATATTTGGCGAGAATCGGCCGTTTAAATGGAGCGTCCTTGATTTGTAAGAGAAGTCGGCCGTCCGTTAATAACTCGGCATACACTTTCTCCAAACGCGGCACACGATGACGTAATTTTTCAAAAATGGTGTTTAATAGATCTTCATGTTGTTCTTTAAGAAATTGAATAACATTTGGGAGATTATCGCCGGTTTGAGATAATCGTTCCTGTGGGCCGGCCTCGGTCAAGTTCCTCGTATTATCAGCCGTGAGATATGACAAATGCCAACCGGAGATAAAACGTCGGAGAGCGCTGACACGAGGATGTTTTTCAAACTGACCAAGGGTATTGATGGCAAGAAGTTCACGAGATTCCAGTTTTTCTTCAATACGTTTGTTGCGATCTGAGGGTTTTACACCGGAAATAGCGAATCCAATTCCTTCTTCAAAATTAAGAAAGATAAATGGTCGGCTCGCTTTTCCGGTTGTTCGAGTCCAACGCAGCCATTCCCGCGCAACATATGGTCCTTTTGAATCTTCATTGATTTCAAGATGATAAGTAATGATAGGAAATCCAGGTTCTCTATATTTTATTTCAAAAATGATCGGACCATCGGCTTCGCGGCTTCGCATCTCCTTAAAACGGCCACGCTTATCCCAAGCTTTTCGCAGTCCAACATTGAAGCATTCCGATAAAAATGCAAAAACATCAAATATAGTTGATTTCCCGCTTCCGTTTGGGCCCAAAAAAATAGTCAATGGCGTAAGTTTTGGGAGCTTGACATCGCGTAATGTCCGGTAATTTTTAATTGTTATCCCTTCAATTCGGGCTTGTGGTATAGGCTTCATATCTTTTTCCATGAAAATGCCTCCCAGTAACTTCTGTGCAGATTGAAAAGTTTAAACATTCACTAATCTTTATCTAAAAATAGATTATTTTTACATAATAATACCATATTAAGTCAAATTTCAAATAAAAAATAACATAAAAATCACACTGCTAAAAAACAAAATCCTATTAATTCTCTTTAAGAATTATTTTACGCTTCCATAAGTTCACTGATTTTTTCGCGTATTTCATGGTTCAATTTCTACGAGCTTATCTCCGTGACATTCCGGAGGAAATAAGGTAATAAGAATCTATCGTCAGGGACTCCCCATGTTCAAGGTATGTACCAGTAATCGTTTGGAAATTTTGGTTCAGGCATTGGCCCAAGAGCTTGAGAAGCCCTTGCGTTCGATCCTGGAATCGGAAATCATTGTGGTGCAGAGCCGGGGTATGGAGC
>RPPU01000037.1 GCA_003819975.1 Desulfobacteraceae bacterium | reverse complement strand
CCCCGATAAATACGTTTTTATTCCCGGTGGTGCCGGAAAATCCGCTGGCAGCCCCCATGAAGGTGTTGGCGCTCCCGGTGGTGTTTTGGTAGCCGCTGTAATGCCCGAGAAAGGCATTGTCATAGCCGGTCGTGAGGGCGTACCCGGCGTAGCCTCCGACCAAAGCGTTGCCCACGCTGACGCTGGCGCCCCCGGCGCCGGCGCCGTAATAAGTATAATCGGCCTTTTCCGTTCCCCCGCAAACCGGGCCAGCTATCAAGCCCAAAACCAGCAGCCCAAAACCCAAGAATGGAATCCCTTTCATTTTAATCCCCTCCTTTTGTCCTTGATATTGATTCATAAAACTTATAAATTATTCATGTTTCAGGTCACAAATAGGTTACAAAACCATGATGACGCTTCATAAAAAGATCTATGGGTTTGGCGAAAATATCCGGAAAAGCAGAAAATATTCGGGATAAATACAGGTTGGAGGGTTTTAAACCTAGAAATTCATGCCGCCAAAGAAACCGAAGGCAAATAAGACTACATCGCCGTTTCTGCCGAATATCATTCGCCGACCCAGGCTTTATAAGTTATTGAATCACGGTCGGCATTATTCCGTTTCCTGGCTGACCGGTCCGGCCGGATCCGGCAAAACGACCCTGGTGGCCGATTTTCTGCAAACCCACAAGCTGGACCATATCTGGTACCGGCTGAACGAGCAGGACAACGACTTTTCCGTGTTTTATTCCAACCTCGACCGGGCCCTGCAGCGAATCCGCATAAAATCAAAAAGAAAAACCCCGCCGATCGTTATGACCTTCGGCATGCGTCCCCTTGAATTTGCCCGTCGCTTTTTTGAAGCCTTCTGCCGTCGGATTGATACTTCTTTTTATCTTGTATTGGATAATTACCAGGTCTTGAATCGGGAATCTCTTTTCCACGGCCTGCTGAAAGAAGGGATTCAAAGATTGACGCCCGGGATCCGGATCATCGTGATCAGCCGCGAAGACCCCCCGAAAACATTTTCCACGTTACTGGCCAACAACCAATTGCGCCTCATGGACAATCCCGAAGACCTCGCTTTTACCCTGGATGAAACCGGGTCCCTGATCCGCCGGGAGACGAACAAGTCCTGGCCCAAGGAATTCATTTCCGAGATCCATGCCAAAACCGGCGGCTGGGTCACCGGACTGGTCCTGATCGCCAAGGGCTTGTTTGTGTTGAAAGAGGAATTTCCCCGGATCAAAGAAATACCGCTGACGCGGATTTACGATTATTTCGCCGCCGAGTTGTTCGACCGGTCGGAAGCGGAGGTGCGGGATTTATTGTTGAAAACGGCTCTCTTGCCCCGCATTGTACCGGAAATCGCCTCGGAGCTCACCTGCCATGCACAAGCCGGCCAGCTGTTGAACGGTCTTTTTAAGCATCATTATTTCATTGAACGCTATGGGACTGCACCGGTTACTTATCAATTCCACCCTTTGTTTCGCGATTTTCTGCTGGCGCAGACCCATAAAATCCTGCCCCAAAGGGAAATTGAAAACCTTCAATCACGAGCCGCTGCTCTGTTCAAAGAACGCGGTTTAATCGACGAAGCGATGGTTCTTTACCGTCAAGCCCGTCAATTTCGCGCAATGGTCGACATCATCATGACCCATTCCGGAGACATGATCCGCCGGAGCCGCTATAAAAGCGTTGCCGAATGGATCGAACTGCTTCCGGAACCGACCATATGCCGCAATCCGTGGTTGAATTACTGGCTCGGGTTCGGTTATAAATTCGAAAACCCTCTGAAGTCGAAAAAACATTTTCACCTGGCTTTTAATCAATTCAAAAAAATCCACAGCCGGGAAGGCATGCTGATTTCCTGGTCCGGCGCGGTGGATGCCGTCAATATGGGGTGGCACGGCTTCAGGGAGCACGACCTTTTCCTGAAATGGTTTGACCAAAACATCCGAATCAAGGATTCCTTTCCTTCCCCCGAAATCGAGGCCTATTTTTTATGCAGTGCTTTAATGGCCCTGTTGGTTCGCAGACCGCAGCACCCCGATTTGGAACCCTGGATCGAAAGGGTTCTGTCTTTATCCGACAAAAGCACCGACCCTTTCCTGCCGGTTCTCATTCGTTTCACGGTTATTATGATCTGGTTGTACAAACAAACCCACCGCGATAGAATTGAATTGATTAGAACCGAATTGAATCACCGGGCCGAGCAACAAGGCTCGGACTTTTTCAAATGCTGGGCGGCTTACATGGAAGTCCTTTCCTTTTTTTGGAGGGACCTCCCGGCGGAACAAGTCAAAGAAACCGTTGCCGGGACCGTCTTTTTAACTCAAAAAGCGGACATCCACTTTTTGGATGAATATGTTTTTGCCGTGGGTGTCATTTCCTCCTTGATGCTGGGGGAATATTCGGAAGCACAACGTTATCTCGCCTTTTTTGAAAACAGCCTGAAGCATCATAAAAGATATGAAGTGGTCAGCTTGTATTATCATATGAAAACCTTGTACCATTTGGAAAAAGGGGAAATGGAAGCGGCCCTCGAAATCGGACAACGTTCACAAGAGGCTGCCGGCCATTCCGGCTTCATCTTGGGTCAAATCCGAAGCCGGCTGGGTTTTGCCGGCGTTTTGATCGCATCCAAAATGTTTGCCGAAGCCGGCCGGTGTGTGGCTTTAGCCCGAAAACAGGCCAAAAAATACGGAAGCCCGGTTCTTGAATATCAAGCCGAGTTATTCCGGGCCGACCTATTGCTGCGTCAAGGCCGTAAAAATCACGGCTTACATTGCCTGCGCCGGGCATTGACATTCGGGAAACAGCATGATTTGATTCGTTTCATTTGGTGGTGGAACCGTGAGATTCTGACCCATATCTGCGTTTCGGCATTGGAAAATGACATTCAACCTCATTTTGTCCGTCGCATCCTGCAGTCGTATGGGCTTTCCTCGGTTGCATCACGAACGGATCGGAATGACGCCCGTCAACCGATTGAAATCGAAACCCTGGGCCAGTTCCGGTTAATAATCAACGGCCGCGCTCTGGAATCCCGCAAAAAGGCCAAAGTCGTTCAGCTTGAAATGCTGAAACTCCTGATTGCTTTGGGCCCGGAACCCGTATCGATTGAAAAAATCAAAACAATCCTTTGGCCGGACCAGAACGCCGCCCGGGCCGCGAGCGTATTTTCTTCGACCCTGAACCGGCTGCGGACCCTGCTGGAATCGAAAGAAGCCATCCGCTTGCGGAATCGTGAAATCGACTTGGATCCGCGCTATTACGATTCGGATGTCCGTTTGTTCGAACATCTGCTCGCGCAAGCCGGAACTTCCGATCCCGGCGGCCGGTTGCCGCTGCTGGAAAAAGCCGTTACGGTTTATAAAGGCCGCTTTCTCGAAAACGAGCCCGAAAGAAGTTGGATCATTGAAAAACAGGAAGAGTTGAAGACCGCCTATCTGTCGGCAGTCATGGAATTGGGCGCCGCATATGAATCCCGGCATAAACCCGACCGTGCCCTGGAGATCTATAAGCAAGCCCTGATTTTCGAACCGGCCGAAGAAGCCCTGTATGGTCGGTTGATGGGTCTGGAGTTGAAACTGAAGAAAAACGCGGATGCCCTGAAAACCTATCTCCGCTGTAAAAAAACCCTGCAAACCGTCCTGGGCTTGCTCCCTTCGGAAGAGATGCAAAGCCTGTATCGCCGCCTGTCCAACGCCGACCCATCCCGGAAAAAACCGCCCGAAAAATCGGATACCTAACTCCGCGACCCTGACAAAACTTCATTGAAAAACATCGCCGTGGTTGGGCCATTTCTATCTTTCGTATTCAAATCTATATACGCTTCTCCAATAACATTTTCACGATTTCCGTGTCACCGTTAGCCGCCGCCAGCGTCAACGCGGTCATGCCTTGATTATCTTTGGCATTTACATCCGCGCCTTTCTCCAACAGTGTCTTAACTTCCGCTACATTTCCCGCTTTTACGGCATCCATTAATTTCAGCTTCAGGTCGCCCGCCGCAAAGGAAATATTCGCAAAGACCGTCAACATAAAACCAAAACATTCAAAAATTTCGAAAGTTGCATCTTCATCTCCTTTTCATACTTGTAAAATCGCATTTGGAATATCAAATCAACGTCGACCAATAAAAGACGAGTTCAAAAAATTCATTTGATGTTAATGATCGCCTCTGATGCCTGATGGGATCAGCCGAACCGCTCGCGGATGACTTGGATCGCGCGGGAGGGCTTTACGGCATATCGGTCCTGAAGCTCGGTGCGGCAGCGTTGCTGCCATTTCACAACTTTGTCTTTTTCCCCGCGCTTGGCGCAGATGCTCATCAGATGCTGGTATAGAATCTCTTCCCCGGGTTCCCTTTCGAGACCCTGTTCGTAACAGGCAACCGCCCGCTCTGTTTGATGCCCGCACTCGTAATGGATGCCCAGTTCCGTGATCGCGGAAAGATACTTCTCCTTGACCTCTTCGCGTTTCGCTGTAATCCAGGGCTTTTCGGACCCGCCGGCCAAGAACCCTCCCTGGTACAGCGCGACGGCTCTTTCCAGCCAGGCATCGCGCTCCGGACCGTTCTCCCGATAAGCTCTCTGAATCGTCCGCTCAAACATCTCCAGATCGACAAAGCAGATCTGATAGTTGAGGAAAATTTTATTGTCATTGAGCAGGACAAGCTCCTTCGCCCCTAACAAATTCCTTAATCGATTCAGGGTCGTTTTAAGGCTGGCATGCGCCAAATCGCCGTCTTTATCCGGCCAAAGATAATCCATGATCTTGTCCATGGCGACCGGTTTCGGCCCCAGCGCAATCAGCAACTCCAGCAACTCCAGCGGTTTGGCCTTTGTCTTGACGCCGGAATCCGTTTTCCGGCCCGCGACCCGCATTCGAAATCCGCCCAATGTCTCGATTTGAACCGGCCAGTCCCAATTTTTCAGCACGTTTTCGGGCCTAGCCGGATATAAATCATAAGAGCGGATCAATTGGCGGATGAACCGCGGATTTAAACCGTGTTCCAAGGCCACCGCGCATAGTTTTTCAATGATCGGATACGGCCAGCTCCAGACGAACCGGATAAAACCCCGTTTTTGACCCATGGTCAACGCGGTTTTTAATTCCTGCAGGCCTTTTGTCTCCCGTCCCAGGTGGAGCAACATAAATGCTTTTGTCAAACGCGCGGAATGCGCGATGATCGGACTTCCCTGCTTTTCGGCCGCATGTATCAGCCGCTCGACTTCTCCGATGCATTTCAGCCGCGGCCGCAGAAAAAATTCGGCCTGCCGCACTTGCAGGACCGCCATGATCCTCAGCAAGACATGCCCCGTGTTTTGGATGATTTGCGCCGCGGTTTCCCCGTGACGGATGGCCGACTCGTATTCCGCCGTATTGAAATGACGGACACTTTTTAAGTAATGATACAGGCCCATGAAGTAATATTGATCCGGTTCCAGTCGATCCTTTAGTTTTTTTAAAAAGTGATCGGCGGTTCGGGAATCATGCATGGTCAACGAAGCCATGACTCCGGTTACGAAGAACGACCCGTTGTAAAGCGGCACCTGAATCTGCTCGGCCAGATCCAGGCCGGCCGAAGCGATCTCGATCGCCTCGGCCGGCGCCGAATCGATCATGAAAAACGAATAGGCCCTGAGCCACAGATTGGCCAGACGGATCAGGCGCGATTCGTGATTTTCCGTTAAAACGTTCAGCTTATCGCGCAACCGGGGAATGTGCTTATCCGGACAGGTAAAAAGCAAAGGAATGATCGACCAAATATAGGTCGAGATTTTAACGGTAATATCCTCACAGGCGGCGGAGTTTAGGGCCCTTTTTCTCCAAAAACCCATATCCCGGTTTTGCGGTTCTCGGCAAAATAAAACGCACAAAAGGCTTCCGGAAACCCGGGCTTCGGTTTCCCGGGAATCAAAACAATGGTTCTTTTTGACATGCCGCTTGAACCAATCCAGATAAGGATCCAAATCCGAAAGCCGGTTAAATTCATAAGTGATCATATCCACGATCCCGGACCAGGCCAACAGAGTACCGTTCCAATCGTCGGTTTTTTTAAACTGTTCGAATGCAAGCTCGTAATATTTTCGGGATTCCGCCAACGAATAAAATCGGTAGCTGATCCCGGCCCAATAATTGAGCCAAGCATTGGACAGGCGCACAGAGTCGGGCAACGACAGAATCCGTTTTCTCAGTGTTTGGTAGCGAATCTGTCGGATCAAAGTCGGAGAGTCCTTTAAAAGGACCCGGATATAATCGGCATATAAACCGGCTTGCAGAAAAAGCTCCAATGCTTCTTCCGCCCAGCCGAGCCGTTCAAATGCGGAAGCGCCCTGAATTTGGATTGCTTGCTTCTCTTTCGGATCCAAATAATCCGGGACGCGGGATTTCAGAAACTCATGGAACAGGGGATGGTATTGATAAACCGTGCCGGAGCCGGCGCCGTAACGTTCAATAAAAAAATGATTCTCGGCCAATTGGTTCAGGAGGCTGCCGATATCGATGGGACTCATGAATGACGTTAGAATCGTCAGGGGCATTCGGGGCCATAGCGCGCTCTTAACCAACATGGAACGGGTTTGGGGGCTCAGCAGTTGAAACAACTCGGAATCAAAGTAGTCGAAAATATTATCCAGGGTGATTTCCGCGATCGAATCGGGCAACCCTTTATGTCCGGTAATGCCGATTAAGATCAGGCGCAACCCGGCCGCCCATCCTTTTGTGGTTTCAAAAATCTGCCGGGTGATTTCTTGGGAAAAGGTTTCCCCGGTTTCATTTTGAATAAGGGCTTCGGTTTCCTGCTCGGTGAAAGCAAGGTCCTGATTGCCGACCACCCGTAAGCGATTGCTTGCAATCAGTCCGGCAAAACCGTTGGACGGCGCTTCGCGACTAATAAGGATCACCTGGATTCCGGGGATAAGGCGTAAAACACCTTCTCTAAAAACGTCTTGAAAAATCGATTCAAACGATTCTGCGTAATAATTGTCAAAAACCACAATAAACGGCGATTTCAGGGATTGCGCCAAATAGTCGAAAAAGCGCTTTGAAAACTCGATGACTCGAGTTTTGTATTCCGTGGTCAGGAAAGGAACCGGCACGTTTTTTTTCCTGGTGCCGATGTTTCCGAGAGCCTGGCTCAGATAATGAAAAAAAGAGAAAAGATCGTTATCGCCGTCATCCAGGCGATACCAAAGATGCGGTTTGTCTCTTTTCTGAAGATAATCCGCAATCAAAGTACTTTTTCCCGAACCGGCCGGACCCGTAATCCAGGTCACGCCATATGGCTCTTGTTGATCCAACAAATCGAATAACCGCTCCCGCTTGACAACCTCCGGAAGAACCGGCTTCATGATCTTATTGATTCGATGATTATTTTCTATATTTTTCATATTTTTGATGTATTTTTAAAATACGGCTCAAAAAATAGATGAAATATCCCAATACCGTCAACCTTACCTATCCTTCAGCACCCTTTTCTGCCAAAAGAACTTAAAAATGATGCCCGGCCATAAACTTACCCGCCTTAACAACATCGGTTTTCGAAGTTACCGACTCAAGCGCCGTTTGCAGTCTATTGTAAGAATTGCCGGGAGTGCCGGTTTTCCGTTTGACAAACGGAGATGATTGACCGATCTTTTTAATATTTCTTGACGAGGGGCAAGCCTTTCATCATAAAATGGCCCTAAATACATATGGACCCCGGCATAAAAGGCGGTTTTTGATTGTAATATGGCGATGCGGGCATTTGGGCTTGCTGTCCGGCTGCTCGAAATCGCAATCAATGGTCGGGCTTTGACGAACGTCAAACCGCGGTTGCAATATCGGAGGGAACCGGATTTTCCCGAATATGAAAGCCTTTAACACCATCCTCCTGCTTATTATGTTATTCGGCGCTTTTCTTTCTCTCTTTGCGGCGCTGATTATCCTGAGACTGAAACACGGCAACCTGAAAGCCAACCGGTTTTTCGGCATTTTTCTCCTCTGCACGACCGTTTTTCTGGTGCGCGGCTTTTTATTATTCGGCGGGCTTTATACGTTTAACCCTCTGCTCGTTGAACTCGGCGACAATGCCAAATACTTCTTCAGCCCCGCTTTCTATTTTTACATCCGCAGCGCTTCCGACCGGGATTTTCGTTTCCGGCCGTATGATTTTCTGCACCTGCTTCCTTTGGGCCTGAATCTGACCGTAAAGATGAAGTTTTATCTGAGCGGCCGCGACGATCAAATCCGTTTTCTCGCGAACTGGCTGGACGGCTCCATTCTGCAACCCGGATATCTCTGGGATTCGGTTTCCCGCGCCGTGTTCTTCGCTTGCTTTTGCTTCTATGTTTTTCTTTCGATGCGCCTCTACCGCAAAAACCGCGAAAAAATCCTGCAGGCCTTTCCTTTGGGCGCCATCCATTGGTCGTGGATCCGGATTTTAACCCGTTCCCTGCTTCCCTGCCTGCTGGTTTGGCTGGCTTGCATTCCCTTTTTACTCGCGGGACATTCGCTGCGCTTCTTCTTCGGCGCTCTTCATTTGAGCGTCGCCCTGGTGGTATTATTCGGGCTCTTCAGGGTTTTTTCGCGCCCTGAAATCCTGCACTTTGCCCGGCCCTTGAAATCGGAAAAAAAGTACGACCGTTCAAACCTGAATCCGGGCGACTATCAGATGTATTTCGATCGTTTAACCATATTCATGGAGCACAAAGAAGGCTATACGGATCCTGATTTAACCTTGACGGGGTTGGCGGAAATCTTGTCGATCCCGCGCAACGACTTATCCCGGATTATTAATGAAAAAACCGGCAAAACGTTTAACGATTATATCAATTATTATCGCGTGCAAAAAGTGATCGCCTTGTTCAAAGACCCGCGCCAAAAAAATGAAACCCTGCTTACCCTTGCTTTTCAAGCGGGATTCAATTCCAAAACACCGTTCAATTCGGCTTTTAAAAAAATGACCGGCGAATCGCCCGTGGTTTTTCGTAAAAAACTTCTGGAAGAAACCCGATCTTTGCCCGCCGAATCCCGCCCGCCGCGAACCATCCGAATCGTCCGATTGCCCCGCCGATAAGGGTTTTAAAATGTTCGTATTGTTTTAAGGCATGCTGGCACGCTCAAAAGGATTACAAATTTCATTATAGGCGGGGCAGGTCTTGTTGCCTGCCCCACCCCTCCCGGCCGGGTTCTTATCCTTTAGCCTAACTCCTTTTGCGAACGCAAAATCATCGGTCGAAGGGTGAACAGGCCTATTGTTGCGGTATCCATTCGAAAATCCCCTTGCCCTCATTATTGGGAAAGAGCATGCGGCTGCGGAAATCCACAATGAACAAGCCGATATCCCGCTCCGGTATCTTTTTTGCGATTTTCACACCGAGTTTCTGGATCAGCTTCCACCGTTCGCTCTTGGGAACATTGTCTTCGTCGGCCGGATCGTTCGTCCAGCCGTCGTCCGTGTCTTCGTCGTCCATGAAATTCAACCAGCCCGCGTTTTTGACATGGCTGTCGGTGCTCGGCACGAACCAGTCATTGGGATACATGATCTGGAAACCGACCGGGCTGTCCGGGCAGGCATCGGCCCACGCCTTGAATTCGTTGAGCAAAGTGGTCAGGGCCGCATTCGGCGTAACCCCCATGGGCGCATCCGGATCCTCTTCGCCCCACGGATACCGGACTCCCTGGCTGTCGTTGACAAACATGATGGCTCCGATTGAACCGGCGCCCACGGCGTTTTTGAGCGTGTTATAATTGGGCAAGAAACCGCTCCAGGCATAATGCTTGAGGAACATTTTTAAGTTTTGGGGTTTCAGATAATTGTTATACCACCGCGCCACCTCCTGGGCGTCGGTCGCCTTGCCCATTTCCTCTTCCGGAGCGCCCTCTTCGCAGTTCTTCACCCATTCCACGTCCACGCCGATTCCTTCCACGCAGGCATGTTTGGGTTTGGCTGGATCCTGGTCCTGATGAATTAAATAATTGGCGACAATCGACAACAGACCCTTGTTGCTGCCGCTGTCTTCCATGGGCGCCCAACCCGGTTCCAACTGAACATATAATTTGATGCCGGCTTGATCGAAATAATCCAAATAGGCTTCATGTCGGTCGTGCTGCAACTGGCCGCTGACTTCATCGGCGAATTTTATCTTATTCGTGGTCGTCAAGCCGTCTGGTCTCTGCATCTGCACGATGCATCCGCCTTGGTTGTCGTTGGTCTGATCCACGCGCGGACGGGTCACGATCCAAACCAGGGTCGGTTGCGCGCCCGGCTTGCCGCCCAGCAAGCTTGGGTTGCTGCACGGGAAATAACTTGCCGACGCCTTGGCGGCCGCTTCCCATTGATAAGCCGGTGGGAATTCGTAAGCGGTGGTTTCACTCGAGCCCGGATCGCCCGGAAAGGGCGGGTTCCCGTCTTCATCCAGGATGCCGTAATAGGAACTGCGCAGGCCCGCCCATTTGATGTTGTCGGGCAGCATGAATTGATCGGACGTATTGCCGGCCACCATGAAATACTGAGTGTCATTGGTCGGCAGGTTGATGAGAATTTTAGTCCCCAGAGCGCCCAGGGGAATGCTGTAATCGTTCCTCAGTATGACGGTCCCGTAACCCGTGCCGTCCGACCGGTAGAGTTGACCGTCTTCTTCCAACAAAAACAGGGCATTGTTAATGGCCCGCATATAATCGAACTGCACTCCGGTCTTGACGACTTCGATCGTATCGTTGGTGATCCTGCCGCCGTTCTCGGCGTCGATATGACCCTTATAAAGCTTTTGCGCGCTGAAATCGTGAATAAAGAGCGTGTTGTTGATGCTCGCCAGCCTTGATGTTG
The DNA here is from genome assembly GCA_003819975.1 of Desulfobacteraceae bacterium. The sequence goes on along the minus strand of RPPU01000037.1, from coordinate 3,842 downwards.
ACATGCTCTTGACCGCGGCCACCGCCGTTGCTTTTAATCTATATAGTTTGTATGTGCCCGAACTGTTTTGGCCGCCGCAATAGGCGAAATCGCCCACTTGCACGATTTGGCGACCCGGGGCGACGACCGCGCTCAACTTGGTGCTCACCCGGGTTTGCGGATTAAAAGCCCAAAGATAAACCGTGCCGCCCACTACATCGTTTTTAGCGTAATAAAAATATCCCATGCCCGTGCCGCACAAATAAAGTTGACCTCCCGGATAAACGCCGGTCACGTAATAAGTGGTATTGTTGGCCGTATTCCGCAGCCGGATGACAGAATAGTCGTTCTCGTTGATTTGGGCTAAAACATAGTTCCCCATTTTCAAGGCGTCGTCGACCTCGTGGCCTGAAAACCAGTTTTTGACCTGAAACTCGTAATCCGACATGTTTTCCGCCGGCCGGACTTCGATCAACTGCTTTATGCCGTCGGCCGTTTTTGAGGCGATTACGTAAAGAGAAACGCTGTCCCCGATCACTCTCCCGGTCTTTCCCAGCGCATAATCATTGTTGTAGATCCGGTGAAAACCGCTTCCGGTCCAGCAGTATAATTCGTTCCGGCCGTCTTCGGCGTCATAGACCGGGAAATAGAGACGACCCATGCAAACCACCGGATCGTGGCCTGTCGCCTTGGGAAATTCGCTTGAAGACAGCCCGGCGGGCGTGTCGAAATCCAATTCCGTCTGGACGGTCAGATTGTCTGTTTCGGCGACCGCATACATCGTCGCGGAACCTAAAAACATCGCCAGTAAGAATAAAACCTTAAAACCTTTCATTTCCCTTTCCTCCTTGTTTGGTTTTTAATATAGATACAAGCCCCGTCAACGCTATTGGGCCCGGCCCAAGCCCAAGACAAAGCACGCCTCAAAACAGGGTGATTAGGCGCAGCCGACCGGTCCTGAACGTCCCGGAATACGAAAACTCTGTTTTTGCTTCCCTCCTTTCCCAAATGTTTTTTTTTGCATAATAGTCACCCATCAATGCCGGAAACAGACCTTTGCCGTCAACCTTACCTATCCTTAGGCACCTTTTTTCTCATAAATTTTAAAATTTTAATTCAAAGGAGATGGGCAAGTTATTGCTCGTTTATTTTCCTCAGGCGTGACTGTTTTTGCACGTTGTCGCCTTCGGTTTGGGCAGCAACGGAATAACAATTTGAAAACAGAGGATAATTTTTTAGAGTTGTTTTGCCGGACACGCCACGTTCGTTGCACAACTCCGAAGCAAATAAATTATTGATTCGATCTGAAGAAACATTGAAAAAGAGACCTCCCGCTTTTTGGTCCGATATCTTAAAAATGAAATTTAACCGCCGTGCAGATGCACGAAGAAGTCAGAAAAACATATTCAAAAGGAAAAAGGGGGGTAAGAAACAAACATAAAAAGACGGGAGCCGTACCCTAAAATCAAATAAATTGACCTAAGGTCGTCTCAAAAATCGAAAAATAAATTTAGGGGCATTGATATCCCGGAGTAATCTCCATCATTTTTTTTTGGATCGCATTTTGAAGATAGCGCCCACTAGAAGTCGAACCGGACATCCGGTTGCGATTCGGCAACCTCTGAAGTGACACTGCTTCACACCGGATAAACTCAAGATATGATTGCGGGCGGTTTGTTTAACCTATTATTATAGTTCACTTTGGCTCGCGGTAAAGGGCCAGGACCCCGGAGCGGGTCAGTTTTTTAATGCCGATAGGTTCCAGGCGCCGGATCAGTTCGTCGATTTTTTCCTGCGCGCCCGTTATTTCGATAATATAATGAGTGAGACCCTTGTCCACCACCTTGGCCTTATATCGCTTGACCAGCTTGTTGATCTCCGGCCGATTTTTGGTCAACGCCTTCACGCAGATCAGGGCGACCTCGCTTTGCACGGCGCGGCTGCCGGTCATGTCCCGAACTTTGAGGACATTCACCAACCTTCGCAAGTATTTGAAAATCTGCGCCAGTTGTTCCGTGCTGGCCTTGGTTGAGATCGTAATGCGGGACATCTTCGGATTGGCGGTCGGCGCGCCGCAGATGGTCTCGATATTATAGCCGCGGCTGGCAAACAAACCTGAAATCCGCGCCGTCACCCCGGGCTCGTTTTGCACCAACATGGTGATAATGTGCTTTTTTAATTTGATAGCCATGATATAAATCGATTATTCCTTTTAAATTTAAATTGGGGCAAACTTCGACTGCCGGATACACCGGCGATGAAACACCCGCCCCCGTCCGCATCGGATGATGTGCCCGGACTGTATTTCCACAGCTCGTTTCCATTGACGCCGTCATTGGCGCTGAAGAACAGGACTCCATTGACATTGACGAGCCCCGCCGGATTGCTGCTGTTGCCGCCGGAACGGATATCTTTGACCAAAACGGTTCCGCTTTCGGCGCCGTTGCTTTTCCATAATTCCCGGCCCCGGGTACCGTCATCGGCGCTGAAATACACCTTGTTGTTTATGGTCGTGAATCCGCTCGGAGAACTGCCGGCCGCGCCCGAACGAATGTCTTTGACCAGGCCGGTGCCGGAAGACGTCCCATTGCTTCGGTAAAACTCCTGCCCGAGAACGCCGTCATTGGCATAAAACACCAGCTCATCGTCCACTTCGGTCAAACCGCCCGGAGAACTGCTGCCGGCGCCCGCGCAAATATCCTGGATCATAGAAGTGCCGGAAGGCGAAGGCGTTCCGTCGCTGCCCCAAAGCTCAACCCCGTTTCCGCCGTTGGTGGCGCTGAAAAACAAGGTGCTGTTCAGACTAGTTACCCCACTGGGAGAGCTGCTGTTGGCGCCGGTATTGATGTTTTCGACCAGGCTGACAACATCGGCCTCGCATTTCCAAAGTTCAATTCCATTGGTTCCGTCATTGGCCGAAAAAAACAAGACGCCGTTTAGATTGATCAACTTATCGGGCAAACCATCATTGGCATCGGCATTGATATCGCTGACCCTGATCGTGCCGCTGGCTATGCTGCTTTTCCACAACTCCACGCCCTTGACTCCGTCATCGGCCGCAAAATACAGGACTCCATTGACATTCGTTAAATGGGCCGGATTGCTGCTATTGGCCCCACTATAGATGTTGTCGACCATGATCGTGCCGTCGGCTGTGCCGTTACTCTTCCACAGCTCCACCCCATTGGTCCCGTCATCGGCTGCAAAGTATAACGTACTGCCGATAGGGGTCAAATATGCGGGGTTACTGTCATTAACGCCGGCATAGATGTCTTTAACAATGGTCGTGCCGCTGGCCGTGCCGTCACTCTTCCAGAGTTCCACCCCATTGGCCGCATCTTCGGCCGTGAAATACAAGGTTCCGCCCATATTAATCAGATTGGCGGGGTTGCTGTCGTTGGCGCCGCTATAAATGTCTTTAACCAGGGTCGTGCCGCTGGCCGTGCCGTCGCTCTTCCAGAGCTCCACCCCATTGGCTCCGTCCTCGGCCGTGAAATATAACGTTCCGCCCACATTAATCAGATTAGCCGGATTGCTGTCGCCTGCGGTATAAATGTCTTTGACCAGAACCGGTCCGGAATCAGCGGCTTGTGCATTTCGGTATAAAAAAGCCGCAAAGCCTAACCCAACCGCTAAAAAGACAGCCATCAAAAAAATCGACATATTGTTTCGCATGGTTCCCTCTTCATTCTTGGCGATGGTTAACCTATTCGATTCTGAAAATATTCTATATTATATAATTACGCCAAACATCGCAACCGGTTTGCAAAATGATGGATGAACTTAATAAAATTGCCATAAAAATCAATTTGTTATCCAAAAATTAGTTGGGGACAGGCAAATAATACCATTAAGAACGACAT
>RPPU01000036.1 GCA_003819975.1 Desulfobacteraceae bacterium | reverse complement strand
AGTCTTGATCAAACAATTCAAAATTTCCAGAGCGGAAGCCAAGCAATGGACCGATCATTCCAGCGGATTTTCAACGGATCTCGGGGTGGCCCTGAATACCTCCCGCTGGGTCATGGAAAAGACCCAGGAACGATACGAAACCACGGCCCATGAATTGTTTCACCAGCTTCAGTATGCCTTAATGGAAAATCACTGGAGCGAAGACCCCCGCTGGATGCGCGAAGGCACCTGCTATTTTGTGAGCATCCATATTGTCGACCGGCTGGGTTATCTGAATGAAAAAAGCTGGAGAAGATCGGCCCTGAACGCGGCCTTTAACCAATCCAATATTGCCACTGCCCAGGAGGTCATCGGCGCCAACCGGTCGGAGCGCTGGCTGGCTTTATCTGAAGAAAAAAAGTCTCCCCACAAAACGGCCGTCTTATTGGTCCTGGCCCTTCTGGAGCTTTCGAAAAAAGACCCCTACCAAAGCATCGCCGAATATTACACCGGGATCGGCAACGGTAAAAAATTCAATGACTCTTTTTTAAATGCGTTCGGTATCGACTATGATTCATTCATCCGGGATTTCGAGCAATGGCATAAGGATAAAATGGCCCAACCGGCCGAAATCGAAGTGATCGCCGACTCCCGCACCCCTGCTGCCGCGATAACGGAGATCAAAAAAACCTTTGCAGCCGGACAATCCTTTTTTAAGGAACATTGGGGCGGCCCGCTAAATCTATCGCCCTGCCTTCTTACGGCTTCCGACGCGGCCGGTTCAACGGCTATGATGCAAAAAGAGTTCGGCTTTGCTCCCTCCGATGCCGTCAAAGAAAACCCCGGGCCCTTTTATTTGTCCCATGATACCGCCCTGCTCAATCTGTATAACGAGTGGATAGCCGCGGAATCGATCGGTTTCGCCACAGCCGTTGTCTTGGCGCGCATGTATGCCCAAGAAATCTCGGCGCAACCCGATATGGAAGGAGCCACCTGGCTGCTTTACGGCGCCTCCGACCTGGCGGCTGCTTATATTTCAGAAAAAACCGGAAATAAAAACTTTAAAGAACGAAAAGAAACCTGGCTGGAAGCGGTCCGGCCTGTGTCCGCCTTATTGCATTTCAGCAATTTGCAAACCCCCGCGGAATGCGACAAAGCCGCCGCAAAAATCGGCCGGGCAAACCTTGCGGCTTTTATGAGTCTATCCGCTCTTTATTTAAGCGAAAAACACGGTCTGAACTCTTTGGCCGAATGGTATCGCCAGAACAAAGAGTTTAAAAATCCCAATAAAGCTTTTGAAAAGGTTTTTGGCGTTTCCCAGCAGACCTTTGAAAGCGAATTCCTAACTTATCTCGAACAACAACGAACAAAACTGCAATAAAACAAGCAAAGCGTTGGTCCCCAAACTGTTTGGCCGGGATGCCTCGTCATGCCCTTATCGTTACCCATAAGTCAGTTACTGAACACAGGAGGTGGTTTAAATTGTCCATTTACGCAACCCAACCTCTGCTTCGCGCAGCGATGACATGTTTTCCCCGCTCAGGTCGAGCGGGGAAAAATTCTATCTTGTCTGCCCTTCGTCCGGCTTCCGTCTGCGGTTAAATACTCTTCCGGATTCCGGCCAAAAGATGATTTTGCATTAGCAAAATCATGGCATGCCGGAATGACAATAATTTTTTACCGCAGATGACGTAATTTCAGAAAATTCTGAAATTACTCCAGATATCAGTAATTTCAATCTTCACGAAATTACTTCCGCACAGACCAAGAAGGATAAGATTTTATTTCTATTCGTCCCGCGACTACGGAACGAATAACAATCAGCTCTGCGAGGCTTGTTCGGTTTTTCTGGCACGATCCATTTATCATTATCAAAAGTTATGGGGGATGTCCAGGGCATGACAGGGCATCCCCGGTAACACAACCCACTCTGTTACAACCCCCGAATATAAGCCAACAAACCTTGTTGATATAAAATGCTTTTTATCAGGCTCTTAACACAGGTGCTTATTTTACTGCCTTCGGTGCAAAGCATAAAATTTTTATATCCTTTGACTTCTCCCGTCTTGGTGTTAAAAAGGGTGATCTTTAATTCATACGGAAAATCCACATAATACGGTAAAATCACATCGCCCTCGATGACAATCGCTTCGCCAAAGGTCTCCTTGAGCCGTTCCCGACAGGCCGGGTCATTAAGGCATTTTTGAGGGACCTTATCCGACAGTTTCTGCTCAGCCACATAATGCGGGATGACCTCTTTAGCGACTCTTTTGACTTCATTGGTAACCGTATAGGCAAAAGTATTGAGCATCCCGTCTCGATAGGCGCGCTCGACGGTTGATTGGGTGCTGCTGTAAAAAGGCAAGACAACCACCTGGTTGACATTTGGATTGATAATGCTGCCGGGCGTGTATTTAATTTGTTTGGTATCCAGCAGCTTGCCGTCGCAATAGATATGGATGGTAATATTCCCCGGCGAGAGCTTGGCCGTCAAATCCGGGTCCAAATGAATCGTGTTCCAGAAGCCGACGGTTATTTCTCCTTTATTGGTATCCGATTTGACGTCCTTTTTATAAGTGTAAATTTGTTCGCCTTTGGGGTTCAGCATCTTAAGTTCCATCACATAAGTGCCCTCTTTTTCGACATCCGCCCAACCCATGACGAAAATCTGCCCATCCGAGTCATAAACCTCTTGCAGTTCGAGGTAGAAACCTGCGTATGAATTTCGCATCGGCTCATCGCTGAGCGCGTAAAACCTGGGCGGCGACATGGTGCGGCAACCGCTAATTAAAACGATGAACAAGACAATCGGCATCAGTTTACGGATAACGCTCGCTCCCTGCATATAAAAACCCTCCTTTTGAGTGAATTAATTTCCCGCTTTTTTTGATCGGATCATAAGACAAGCCACCTGAACTATCAAGCCAAAAAATGTTTTATTTCTCTTGACAAAACACAAGAACCTGATATTAAAAACACCACACTCTTACCGAGATTCAAATTTGTACAATTATTGCGGGGAGAAACTCTCTGGAATGACTTTTTTTTGCGTTTATATCTTTAGACGTAAAGTTTAAATTTTCCATTTTTCAATATGTTGAATATGAAGCCATCTTTTCTAACTTTTATCCGGACATTTAGAATAATCAGCATCATGTTTCTATTGTGCCTACAGAGCATCTTCGGAACGGGCTGCCATAAAAAAACCATTTCGGGCTCATGTGGAGAAATCACATGAATAAATTTTACTCATATAAACTGAAAGGATCTGTTTATTTTATGGAAAGGCCATCAATATTATTTTTTCTGGCGATTATTCTTTTCTCCGGTATGACCGTAAATTGTACTGTATCAAGGGCAGCGCTCCGGATAAACGATCAAAATAATGGTCAAACCATCCATTTGTTCCAAAACCACATCATAGAAATAAGCCTAAAGGGAAATCCAACCACCGGATATTCCTGGGAAGTGGGCTCAATAGCCCCGACGGCTCTTATACAAATCGGAGAGCCGGAATTTATCCCTAATAGCCAGATGGACGGATCAGAGGGTCTCATTATTTTTCGATTTCAAGCCGTCGGCAAGGGCATGACGACTCCTTTAAAATTGATCTATCACCGTTCTTTTGAAAAAAATGTGACTCCTATTAAAACTTTTGAAATTTCAATTTCCATTAATTAGACATAGAAGGAGGTTTGTAAATGAAAGTCAGTAAAAAAGCAGCAAGTAAAGGCGGTTTCCTATTTATTCTTTTAGCCCTGGTTTTTACCATTGGTTTCCCCATTTTTTCTCATGCCGATACAAAGATTAAGAGAACTCCGATTAATAGAGATTTTCACGTTTTTCTAAACACCAGAAGCCCAATGATTGCAGATGATGGGCATAGTCTTGGAGAGATCCCTTCTCTGATCGATTTATCGCATGTCAAAGGCAAAATCGATCGCCGGATAGGTATCGAACGAGCGATTCCAAGCACATATGATCTGCGAACGACAGGCAAACTCACTCCTGTAAAAGATCAAGGCGCCTGCGGCTCTTGTTGGGCCTTTGGTACTTATGCTTCTTTGGAATCTTTTTTAAAGCCGATTGAAACCTGGGATTTTTATGAAGATCATCTTAACCGCAATCATGGCTTTGATATTCCTGCATGCGAGGGCGGGAATACGGATATGGCGCTGGCTTATCTTGCACGCTGGGGTGGCCCACTAGATGAAACCAATCCCACCAATCTTGCCCCTCAAAAACATATCCAGCAAGCTGTTTATCTTCCAACAAGAATGAATTTCACGGATAATGATACGATTAAAAATTTCGTAATGAACTACGGAGCTGTAAAAGCTTCCTTTTATTATTCGGCGACCTATTGGAACGCATCAACCAACAGCTATTACGTTTCCTCCGGTATCACCACGACCAATCATGCGGTGGCCGTGGTTGGATGGGACGACGATTACGCCAGCGCAAACTTCAATACAGCCCCTCCCGGAAATGGAGCTTTCATTATGAAAAATAGTTGGGGAAATTCCTGGGGTGACAACGGCTATTTTTATATTTCATATTACGACACCTCCTTGAAGTCATTCGCCTCTTTTAACAATGCCGAAGCAGCGGATAATTATAAGGCCGTCTATCAATACGACCCGTTAGGATGGGTGGGAAATTATGGTTCTGGTTCGACAACGGCTTGGGGAGCGAATATCTTCACCTCCACCGGTCGCCATGCAATCGCCGCTGTGGGTTTTTATACCAATGATGCCAATACAGCCTACTCCATCTATATATACACAGGCGTGACCGCAGGACAGCCCACAAGCGGAACGCTGGCGGCGACAAAAACAGGAACCAACATTTATCAGGGATATTATACGGTTAAACTGGACACCCCGATCTCGTTGACGAATGGAGCAAATTTTTCCATTGTGATCCGATTTGTAAATACTGTTTACAAATATCCTGTACCACTGGAATACATAGAAGACGGGTATTCTTCAGCCGCCACCTCGCATACCGGAGAAAGTTTTTTCAGCTCTGACGGCATAACTTGGAATGATTTATATACTAATACCTATAAAGATAATAACACGATAAAAGCATTTATTGTTACTCAAACTATTTCAGGAACCGTACTTTCCGGCGGTTCTCCACTATCTGGGGTGGTCATGAACGGCTTACCCGGTAACCCTACCACCAATGCCTCCGGTTTCTATAGCGCCGAGGTTGATTACAACTGGTCAGGGACGGTGACCCCGACACGGGCAGGTTACAGCTTTGCCCCGACTCACATCGACTATTCCTCTGTCACTACCGATCAACTGAACCAGGATTACACGGCAACCTTACTGACCTATGCCATCTCAGGAACCATTAAGCTATCCGGCGTCACTCCTTTGGCAGGAGTGGTCATGAACGGTTTGCCCGGCAATCCTACTACCGACGCTGCCGGTTTCTATCTTTCCACCATCACTTACAACGGCGCTACTGTGACGCCGACACTTTCAGGTTATGCCTTTACGCCAACTAACCGGCCCTACGCTAATGTCATCGCTAACCAACCGAACCAGGATTACACGGCTGCCGTGAGTTCGGGCGGTTCGTCAATCAGCCCCGGTGGTGGCGGAGGCGGTGGTGGCGGAGGCTGTTTCATCTCAATGCTCACTCCGAATGATCCGCCGACTGAAATCGGAAAAGTAGGACATTTGGGCCTATTGATGTTAAGTTTTTTAAGCCTGATGGCTTTTTCTTGCCGATTAGGTATCCGAAGATTACCTAAAAAGTAATTTTTACATTACAAGCTCCAATTTCAAAGGCGGCCAATTAAGACTTGGCCGCCTTTTCTTTTATACTTTTAGATTTTACATTCCTCTCATTATTTTTTTTTGCCGCTATCACCTGTAAGCTGTTCTATTTTTTTCTTGACAAAACAGCATAATTTGCTATGAAAAACAATAGAAATTCACCTCCGTTATAATTTTTCGACAGGCTCGTTTTGAAAAATGGAACGCCGTATTAAGGCGATTTTTTTTACCTGCAAAATAATGCACCCAAGATAGTGACATAATTTTACAAAATGCCTATTATTTTTACATTCAAACGCACCCTGAAAATCATTGCGCCGGTATTTTTTCTCTTGGGATTCACGGCCATGAGCTGTCGCAACAAAAGCTTCCATAAGCCGTCACAAGAAGCGCCATACCTTAAATCAACACCCGCAACACCTCAAGATTCCATTCCGATTCAATTGGCTGTTGGCGTATTCGATCCACTATCCGAGAATGGTCTGCCGACACTACCCCCTGAATGGACATTAAAACAATATCCCAAAAACAAACCGGGTTACTATATCCTCCAGTTTAGTGGCCCGGTGCTTCAGGAATGGAAAGATGCACTCATTATGGCCGGCGTGTTCTTTTTTGACTATATTCCGCAGTTTGCCTTTATCCTAAAAATGGATGAAGAAGCCTTGGAAGCCGCTCAAAAAATGAATTCGGTGCGTTGGATCGGACTTTACCAACCGGGTTACCGCCTGCACCCCTCTTTACTGTCGGAGGCTTCAAAAAAAAATGTGCCCATAGAAATAATAGTATCTCTTTTTGAAGGAGAGGATATCATTATAGTTCGGGCTGAGTTGGAAAAGATAGGCGCGGATATTTTGGATATTAGCCTACAAAAAGACCGCATCAAATTAAAAACGGCCGGCAGCAAGATAAACGCAATTGCTAAAATAAACGGCGTCAAATTCATCGAACTGGCGCCGTTGTATAAAATGTCTCAATAATCGAAGAGGGAGGGATGAAAGGAATGAAAAAAATTAGATTTTTTGGATCCACTTCCAAAGGCAAAGAAGTTTTTATCTTTGCACTCTTGGTTTGCGGCGTTTTCAGCATGTCACTGTTTTCGATAGAGAATGTTCAAGCCGGTTTTACCGGGCAGGTTTGGCAATCTCAGAAATTCAAGCCAACCGCCGCAGCCAAGCCGGTTCATCAAAGCATTCCATTGCGTTTGGCTGCGGGAGAATTCGATCCCTTGCTTGAAACGCAGCCTTTAGTTAAAAACGACCGATTTGCCATTAAAAGCTATCCTGCGGGACAATCGGGCTATTATCTGGTGCAGTTTAACGGTCCCGTTAAACAATCGCATAAAAAAACATTGGAACAAGCCGGAGCCCAAATTTTCGATTACATTCCCGATTTCGCCTTTATCGTAAAAATGGATGCGGCGGCAAAAGAAAAAGCAAAAGCGTTGGCGTTTGTACGCTGGGTAGGAATTTATCAACCCGGCTATCGCATCGCTCCGAATATCCGGCAAGCCCTGCAAAAAGATTTCGTTGTAAAAGCCGAGGAGTTTGTGGCCAGTCTATTTCCGAATGAAGACGCTCAGCAGGCTGCCTCTCAAATTCAAGCAACCGGTGGGGAAATTATTGGAATAGCCAAAGGGGTGAGATCTAAAATTAAATTTCGCTTGATCCCCAGTTCTATTGAGAATATCGCCGTCATCAATGGCGTAAGATGGATCAAACTCGCTCCGCAATGGAAGCTCTTCAACGATAAAGCCGCCGATATTATGACGGTAACAGCTGTCCGGCAGAGCCACAGTTTGTTCGGTTCCGGCCAAATTGTAGCTGTAGCCGACACCGGCTTGGATCAAGGCAGCGCAATACCCGCGCAATTGCATGATGATTTTGAAAACGGCGCGGGTATCTCAAGAGTCCTGCAGGTTTATGATTGGGCCGGAGATGGCGCAAGTGATGTCAACTCCGGTCATGGTACGCATGTGGCCGGTTCAGTTCTCGGCAATGGTTTCAGATCCGGCAGCACCCCGACTGCTCATCAATATCTCGGATCTTATTCTGGAATTGCGCCGGAAGCTTCCCTTGTTTTTCAATCTATTGAAAATAACGCTACCGGTTCACTTTCAGGGCTCCCCCTGAATCTCGGCGATCTTTTTCAACAAGCTTATAATGCCAATGCCAGGATTCATACAAATAGCTGGGGCGCCGATACTGCGGGCGCTTATACATCCGATTCGGCCGATGTGGACCAATTTATGTGGAACCACAAAGATTTTTTGATCCTTTTTGCAGCGGGTAACGCTGGAACAGATGCAAACAAGGATGGAATAATCGACTTATTCTCGGTTGGTAGTCCAGCTACAGCCAAAAACTGTATTAGTGTAGGAGCCAGTGAAAGCAATCGACCTTCCGGCTTCGGACGAGATGCCAATTACAGCTACTGGGCTACCGATTACCCCGCAAACCCCATTTATTCAGACCATATTTCAAATAATATCAATGGGATGGCGGCTTTCAGCAGCCGAGGACCTTGCCTGGACGGTAGATTTAAACCGGATTTGGTGGCTCCGGGAACCAATATCGCTTCAACCCGTTCTTCGGTTGCCTCATCCACCATGTGGGGCTTAGGCGGATTGAATCCGGCACATCAACCTTACTACACCTTTGCCGGTGGAACCAGCATGGCAACCCCGTTAGCAACCGGAGCTGCCGCTTTGGTTCGGCAGTACTATACAAACATCGAAGTCATTACACCTAGTTCGGCTCTTATCAAAGCTACGCTGCTCAATGGCTCCTTCGAAATGACTCCTGGTCAATATGGCTCGGGCATTTACACGGAAATCGCTGCCAGGCCTAATAATGTAGAGGGGTGGGGCAGGGTTGATGTGGATAATTCATTATTCTCTTCGAACCGTCAAATAAATTATTACGATAATAACCCCGGTTTAACCACCGGAGTGACTCATACTTACAATTTTTCCGTCGCTGACAATACCAAACCATTAAAGATCACACTGGCTTGGACCGACTATCCCGGAACCCCGGTTGCCGTCGGCGGACTGGTTAATGATCTGGACCTTAGACTTGTGGATCCTATTGGAGGCTCGCATTACCCTCTGAATGCGAATCAGAAAAAAAACGACATTCTTGCTTATCATGACGGATCTGTAGATAACGGCTGGACTTTCAATGCGACGGGAAGGGGTGCAGCCGTAAGATTTACGCCCTTGACTTATCCCGCCATTATCACTGGGGCGCGTATTTCCTATGCTACCAATAGTGTCCAAACAGATATTGTTTTGAATATTTGGGATGATGACGGGGCAGGAGGAATGCCCGGTTCATCTCTATTCTCTCAAACCATTACCCCCCCCGTGGTACCCGATGGATATTATGGCGATTATACGATAGGCATACCGGGAATTAACATTGCGACCGGTAGTTTTTACATTGAAGTTCGCACAACCCAAGCCTCAAATAATCCATACCTCATGATAGACGAGACAGCTCCTCAGGGAAATAGTTACGTTTACAACGGCTCCTGGCTTTTGCTTCCTCAGGGCAGCATCATGGGAAATTGGATGATTGAGGCGGTCGTTAATCAACCGAGTTCTGGGACTTTCGATCGTGTAAACAATGTGGAAGGAATCGACATTCCATCTCCGACCGTAGGGACTTACACTCTGCACATTTCCGGTTATAATGTACCCAATGGGCCTCAACCCTATGCGTTGGTGATCAGTGCTGCAATGCTGGCTCCACCCACCAATCTGCAGGCCGTGGCCATATCCACCACTCGGGTCGACCTGACCTGGACAGATAATTCCACGAATGAAACCGGGTTTAAGGTTGAAAGAAAGATAGGAGCCTCCGGCACATATACAGAGATCGCATCGCTTGCCGCAAACAGCAACAATTACAGCGACCTGACAACAACCGGAGGCCCCACTTACTATTATCGCGTGAGGGCTTTTAATGCTACCAATTCCGCGCTGTCTAACGAAGTGAATGCTGTCACCGGTACGCCCAACGCTCCCAGCGGCGTCACCACTACCGATATCACTTCGAGCCGAGTCAGCCTCCATTGGACGGACAATTCCACGGGAGAAACCGGTTTTCGAGTTGAACGAAAAAGTGGGGTAACCGGCGCTTGGAGCGAACCCGGAACAACAACGGAAAATGTGGTTGACTTCACCGATAACAGCTGCGCATCGGGCACTACTTATTATTACCGAGTTCGCTCATATAATATTTTAGGCAATTCCGCGGCTTCCGATGAAGTTATGGCAGTCACCACCACCGGCACCTCCATTGGCGGCCCCGGTGGTGGAGGCGGCGGCGGTGGCGGAGGCTGCTTTATCACCATGCTCACCTCAAATAATCCGCTGGCTGAAATCGGAAAAGCAGGACACCTGGGCCTGCTGATGTTAAGTTTTTTAAGCCTGATGGCCTTTTCTTGCCGATTAGGCATCCGGAGATTGCCGAAAAATTAATTTTTAAATTATAAGCTCCAATTTCAAAGGCGGCCAGTTAAGACTTGGCCGCCTTTTCTTTTGACGCATTCAATCATCCGCTTATTATTTCATTTAATTTTTTATATTCCGCTTTTTTTGCTTGACACTAAAAAATATTCTGCTTTATAAGTGTCGAGTAGATCTTACGGTTTTCATAAACCGAAAGATCTGCTTTCACTCTCATTTTTTAAAGAATAACAACCTTCATTTTTCTCACATACGCCCGAAAGGAGTGTCCTAAAATGCATAAAAGCATTTATCGATTCATGATTTTGTTACTTCTCGCTATTTCTTGTTCCTGGCATGTCTTAACCGCCGATCAATATCTGAAGCTTTATTTAACCGGTGAAGGCACTCCAAACAGTCAGGTTATTACTGACAGCAGCAGCAACAATTATCAAATAACACCTTTCGGAAATGTAAAAAGCTCGAACTCCCAATCCAAATTTGGGGAAAGTGCGATTTTTGTTTGTGGGGGTTATTTAAGCGTGCCGCAAACTACAGATTGGGATTTTGGAACCGGCGATTTTACTGTTGATTTTTGGTATCAATTTGCCGCTGATTCCTGTGGGGGATTTCAACTGAGTTCACAATCTTTTATCAATAATGGAAGCACATTTTCTCTTTCCTGGTCAGTAGCAAACATTTTCCAAAATGCTTCTTTTAATTTACGAGCCTGCAATTGTGACGGCGGTCAGATCAAATGCAATTCCGGCTTTGGCGATGTCCCCCCACCATATGGGAGCGGAGAATTTCCCTATGATTTCCAACCGCATACTTGGCATCATGTTGCGGTAGTCGGTAAGGGCGGAAACCAGGTTAAAATATTTGTAAATGGTAATCAGATAGGTTTAACAAAAAATTTTGCTTATAATTTATCTTGTAATAAAAATTTAAAAATTGGAGGACCAATATACGGTTATCTTGATGAATTCAGGGTTTCAAAGGGTATCGCCCGTTGGTGGAATAACTTCACGCCACTCGGTCCTCATGCATCTGTTAATAATTTTGCCGCTTCCCCCAACATAATCCAATCCGGCCAATCCACAAATTTAATTTGGGCAGTGAAAGATGCTGAAACTTGCACTATCACACCCGGAATCGGCAATGTGTCATCCAGCGGTTCGCGGACGATTTCGCCTTCCGCCACCACCAACTATGTTCTAACCGCAACTGGGTATGACGGTAAAAGTGTCAGCGCTAACCTTACTATCGATGTTCTGTCTTCAAACAAACCCGGAACCTATTACGAATACGATTCCATGGGCCGGATTAAAAAGGTGATTAAAATCATTCCGCAATAGCCTGTGTTCATCCCTTTGATCAAAAGGAGCGCTGATTAAAACAGTAATCCTGCATTTTTTTGGGATGATTAAAGAATCTTAACTCAGTCGCAGATTGTCTGGTTGACCGATAACTGACGACTGGCAACCGATGACTGATAATTTCAAAGGAGGAACAAGATGAAGATCTGCGTAACCAAAGGAATCAGATCTCTTTTCATGATTATTTTCATGCTGTTGTCGATTTGCCTCACAAGCCCGGCCCAATCGACCGAAGACGAAGGAGCCGCTTCCGACGATCAGACGATTGAAACCCAGGAAGAGGAGATCGCGCCTGAACCGGAAGCCGCGCCTTTGGAACAACCGGAAAATCCGCAGCCTATAGCGGCAGCGGGATCCGGCCCCTCCCTAATACCAAAAGATCAGCAAATCAGCTTTGAAAACAAGGAAATCATTCCCAAAAGCGATCTCTATACCGGTGCCGCCACCTATAGTATTCCGATTGCTGTTCCTCCCGGTCGTGGCGGCATCGCCGTCCCCAACCTTTCCCTGGTTTATAACAGCCAAAGTAAAAACGGCATCTGCGGCATGGGTTGGGATTTGAATTTCGGAGGTTTTATCCAACGCTCAACTAAAAAAGGACTGCATTACAATCTGAATGAATTTGCCTATAATGGATCCACGGAACTTGTCCCTATTTCCGGAAATAAATACCAAGCCAAAATTGAAGGGGAATTCACTCAATTTTATTTTCTTGGTGAGACATATGGCTGGGAAGTTATCACCCGCGACGGGACAAAATATTATTACGGAGATACTACCAAACAACCCATCGGAGGTATAAACGGAAAATATTATAAATGGTTCCTAAATAAAATCTTAGACACCAATGGTAATCAACTTACGATCAATTACTGGAATTCAGATGGCCAGTGTTATATAGAAAAAATTACTTATTCAGGGAATCGGATCGAATTCGACTATTTTTCAGATCGCTCCGACAAGCTAATTGACTATAATGCCCAACTCAAGATTGAGACCAAATGGCGATTAAGATATATAAAGTCTTTCGCCAATGGCGGTACGACTCCTGTGCGGACTTATGAATTATCCTATTCCGAAGGCTCAAATGCCGGTATTTTTACACGCTTGGAAAAGGTAGAAATCAAAACTTCGCCAACTAATAATCTTTCACCGACTGAATTTACATGGGCCCAAGTGAACACCAACGGAACTTTTGATAATTATCATGCGACGTCATTGAATGCCAGCAGTCAGTCGGATAAATTATATCCGGGAGATCTCAGTGGCGACGGCTTGACGGATATTGTTCAACTCAAGCCCAATGGTTATCAGGTTGATGTTTTTATTGCAAGAGCGGACAATCAAAGATTTAATAATCCCATAACAAGCACATTGAACGCCGGGTACTCTTCATTCAAGATTTGGTTGGCCGACATGAACGGCGACGGAGCAGCCGATTTGATTCAACTGTGTCCGAATCTCACCTCTGTGGATGTATATATCTCCAATAAAAACGGCGGTTTCCAAAGCGGAAAAAACAACACCTTGGACCCGTATAGCGGTTCCGATCGGGTCTTTATCGGCGATATGAACGGTGACGGTAAAGCGGATTTGGTCCAATTAAAACCAAATTTGTACACTGTTGATGTCTATATTTCCGATGGAGCCGGCGGATTTCAAGCCAGAAAAACCAGGACCCTCTATGTAGGTTATGCCTCCGATAAGATTTGGTTGGCGGATGTAAACGGTGACGGTAAACTCGATCTGCTTCAATATCAGGCAGGCTCCAGCCGGCTTGATGTTTATAAATCCATTGAAAACGGTAATTTCGAAGCAACCCGCGTAAGCACTACTTTGAATGATGCCTTGCTAACCAATAAATTATGGTTAGGCGATATAAACGGCGATGGGTTGGTGGATATCATTCAACACCAGCCCTATATGGACTACCGGCAAATGGATATCTATTTTTCCAAAGGCGATGGTTCGTTTGATAGCCGCACTTCCGATACCCTTTATGATTTCCCTTATACCGATCCTATTTATTTCGGAGATGTGAACGGCGACGGAATGATCGATCTCGTCCGTTATCAGCTGGATAATACCCCCATCAATCCGGTATACGTCTATCTGTCCCGTGGCAACGGGATATTTGCGACTCGCGTGCAAACCTTACTGACAAATTATATAGAATCGGACCAAATTATTTTAGCGGACATAAACGGAGATAATCTGGACGATTTATTGCAACTATCCATCAACTCACTCGATAGTTATTTAGCCCAAGGAAAAGCCGATTACCTGATTACTAAAATCGAAAACGGCATGGGGGGTTGGGCGGATATCCAATACACCTCCTCTTTTGCCTGGCCCAATGAGTATCTTCCCTTTAAAATCCAAACCGTCACTTCGATTACCACAAACGACGGCCGAGGGACTACATCGATAAACTCCTATACTTACAACAACGGCTATTACGATATAACTGAACGCGAATTCCGGGGTTTCAAGGAAGTGGCCCAGATCAATCCGAACGGGACCACGGAAAGAACCACCTTCAACCAAAAGGATTATTATTTCAAAGGCCGCATTGAAAAATCGGAAACCCGGACTACCAGTAGTCCAAGCAGCACGTTGCTGCAACGTGTCACCAACACCTGGGCCCAGGAAGTCCTGAATTCAAGCACCGGCCAGACTTTCGTAAAACTAAATAGAAAACTTTCAGAAAGTTTTTACAGCCCCACGGTTTCCGTCCAAGAAGATTTTACTTATAATAACACCCATGGTGGGGTGTTGACCCAAATCACTTCCAGCCCAACGCATCCGAGCCCTGAAAACATAACCAAAACCAACGAGTACCAAAATTATGGCAGCGGCACGAATGGGTGGGCATGGCGGACCATCAAAGAGACGCTTACGGGCTCAGTAAGCGGCAAAGTCCGGGAGACCTATTCCACTTATTATTCTACAACCGGGAATCTTTGGACCAAAACCTCATGGGAAAACGGCAAAACACCCGATCAATACCCCAAAGTCGAAATGACCTATGATTCTTACGGTAATGTGACCAGCGTGAAAGACGCGCTCGGCAATATTACCTATACCGAATACGAATCCACCAACACCTTTCCGGACAAAATCACAGCGCCTCCGACCATGTTCGCAACCCGAACCGTCAACCATATCACCGAAGCCCTGTCTTATGATTACCGT